>CAHJXH010000042.1 GCA_903644075.1 Sphingobacteriaceae bacterium
TTTTGAGGATATTTAGGCTTTGAAATAAGGATGCTGAAATTATACAAACCCAATGTAGAGGCGAACAATAATACCAATACCGGGTAAACAGGTTTAGAGCCAATTAAGTGAAAGGTAACCAAAGCCTGCGCCACGGCACACAGCGACATAAAAATGTTGCTGAACAGCAAGAAATCAAAAATAGACTTTAAAAATCGCTTCATTTAATGAAGTAAAGGTTGTGCCGCCGTTTTAGGTAGTAACCGGCTGCGGTGCGGCTTTCAGTTCAAATATCGTAATCTCCGGCAATATTCCAACCCGGCCGGGGTATCCTAAAAATCCGTAGCCTACATTTACATATAATTGTTGCGCTCCCTGATGATATAAACCAGCCCATTCTTTGTAAACGTACTCTATCGGGCTCCATTTAAATTCTTTGGTACGCACACCGAACTGCATGCCATGGGTATGGCCAGAGAACATCATATCTATCTGCGGGTAATGTGGTACCACCTGTGCCTGCCAATGAGATGGATCGTGCGAGAGCAGTAGTTTTACGGGCAGATCATCGGTGTTTTTAACCGCCAGATCCATACGGCCATATTTAGGGAAACGGCTGTATAAGCCCCAGTTCCCAATTCCTAAAATGCCTATTTCTTCGCCATCCACTTTCAAGCGGTGGTTCTCATCAACCAATAAATTCCAGCCCAAGCGTTTGTGGGTATCTAATAGATCCTGGTGGTTCTTTTGCTTATCGGCCGGGGTATAAAACCAGGAGTAATCGCCATAATCATGATTACCCAGGCAAGAATATACACCAAGCGGTGCTTTTACTTTGCTGAAAATATCCTGGTAATCACGCATTTCATACGCCATATCATTAACCAAATCGCCGGTGAAGAATATAAGATCTGCTTTTTCCCGCATCAGCATTTCTACACCGCCGGTTACTGCTTTTTTATTATAAAAGCTGCCCGAGTGGATGTCTGAGATTTGCCCTAACCTTAAACCATCAAACTTCTTAGGCAAATTAGGCAGGTATAAAGTTTGGCGCTGTATCCGGTAATCATAAACGCCGGTAGCTATACCATAGCCCAAACCAACTAAAGGTAATGAGGTAGCCAATAACCCGGCCTTAACCAAAAACTCAGAACGGGGGATGGCATCTGGGTTTGAAGTAGCAGTATGATTAGTGGCAATGGCAGTCTGCTGTACGGGTTCAGGGTTTTTGTTCTTTAAACGGATAAAAAACCTTCTGATATCGTCAATAAACAAAAAGGGCAGTATGCATATTCGGGCAACCAATAGTAGGAAGAATACCATCAATATCGCAGCGCGCTGGCCTGTGCCTATCTTAATATATACGCTTACAAAGAAACCGGCCAGCAATAAAATGGCAAATGTCCAGTAAACTTTTTTAAACCATTTTTTATGTAAAAAGCGCCATGTTAAGGCGCTTTTTAAACTTTTTATGATGTAACTATCAGCCAATATCAGGCCAATGGCAATTAGAATAACGATAATGGTTTGTCCCGTCATTGATTGAGTTTAGTAACGATCATCTTCCAGATCCTCGTCGTCGGCCTGCAGGTTAAACAAGCTGTCGAACATATCGGCAAAGGTAAAACCTTTGTTCAGGAATCCTTTATTCAATTGCGAAAACTCAGCCAATCCGTGCAACACAAATTCCATCAGTAACAACTGTTGGTTTTCGGCCAAACGCGGGTGGAATTGTTTTACCAATTCTTTTAAGCCGGTTACCGAGTTCAATGCTTTTTTGTACTCTGCTAATGAAAGGTCATCAATCAGTTCCAGCGTATTGCCTTCGCTAAACCAGCTTACAATTTCGCTATAAGGATTGCCTTTTTTAGATTTTTTAGCTTTCTCCGGATCAGGGAAAAACTGCAGCATCATGGTTTTAATAGCTTTACCCACCAAAATGTTAGCTACTTTGGCCGGGCCTTCCAGCTCGCCTTCGTAAACCAGTTCTATTTTACCGGTAATGGCCGGGATAACACCCAGGAAATCGGAAATGCGTACAAAGGTATTTTTCTCACCATTGATCAGCATCCTGCGTTCGGCATTACTGATCAGGTTTTCGTAGGCCGAAATAGTTAAACGTGCAGATACCCCCGATTTTTTGTCGATGTATTCTGAGTCGCGAGCCTCGAAAGCAATTTGTTCAACCAAGTCTTTAACCAGGCCGTCCGATTCTACATTAGCTAGCTGATCTGCTGTAAGGTTCGCTTCCTGCTGTGTAATACGGCGCGAAATATCTAAAGTACGTGGGTAGTGGGTAAGGATCTGGCTTTCGATACGGTCTTTCAACGGTGTAACGATAGAGCCACGGTTAGTATAATCCTCTGGGTTGGCAGTAAACACAAACTGGATATCCAAAGGTAAACGTAGTTTAAAACCACGGATCTGGATATCTTTTTCCTGTAAAATATTGAATAGCGATACCTGGATACGTGCCTGCAAATCGGGTAATTCGTTAATTACAAATATACCACGGTGCGCACGTGGGATTAAGCCGAAGTGGATTACACGTTCATCAGCATAAGTTAACTTCAGGGTCGCAGCCTTAATCGGGTCAACATCGCCAATTAAATCGGCCACGGTAACATCCGGCGTAGCCAGCTTTTCGGTATAACGGTCGCTGCGGTGAACCCAGGCAATTGGGGTATCATCGCCTTTAGTGGCAAGCTCATTACGGCCAAACCATGAGATAGGTGCCAATGGATCGTCATATAATTCAGATCCTTCAATATAAGGTACATACTCATCAAGTAAACTTACCAGCAAACGCGCAATACGGGTTTTAGCCTGTCCGCGTAAACCTAATAATAAGGTATTGTGGCGGGATAAAATAGCAGTATGTAAATCGGGGATAACGGTATCCTCGTAGCCAATGATCCCTTCAAAACCTTCTTCTTTATTTTTAAGCTGGTTAATCAGGTTGGCTCTTAATTCTTCTTTAACCGATCTACTTTTGTAGCTCGTTTTTTTTAACTGACCGAGGGTCTTTATATTTAGTAATTCGCTCATTCTGTTTAAGTCGGAGGTCCGAAGACCGGATTCCGTATTTTAAAGTTTTACAATGACCCGCATGCGGGTTTAATTTCTGTCTTTGATGTTTCGGATTCCGGACTTCCGACTTTTCGGGCTTCCGGACTCACTCAACGTACTGTTTTCCTTCTGTTACGGATGTAGTCTTCAAAAATGTATTCGCCTAAACCGTTCAGCGAGCTGTAAAAAGCTTTGCCGCCGTTGGTTTCTGTAAATTTACGTACAAACTGTTGCAGGTAAGGGTCTTTGGCAATCATAAACGTAGTGATGGGTATTTTTAACCGTTTGCATTGTGCCGCCATGTTCAGGGTTTTGTTAACCACTTTACGGTCAAGCCCTATACTATTTTTATAATACTTAGTACCTTCTTTTAAACAAGTTGGTTTACCATCGGTAATCATAAAAATTTGTTTGTTGCTTGTTTTTCTGCGGCGAAGCAGATCGGTAGCCAATTCCAAACCTGCATAGGTATTGGTATGGTAAGGGCCAACCTGTAAATAAGGTAAGTCTTTTAATGTAATTGGCCAGGCATCGTTACCAAACACCACAATATCTAAAGTATCTTTCGGGTATTTAGTACGAATGAGTTCGGCTAATGCCATCGCCACCTTTTTGGCCGGGGTTATCCGGTCTTCGCCATATAAGATCATCGAGTGCGAAATGTCGATCATCAGCACGGTAGAGGTTTGGGTTTTATAGTCCATCTCCTCTACTTCCAAATCGCGCTCGGTCATCTTAAAATCGCCGATACCGTGGTTGATCTGCGCGTTGTGGATAGATTGTGTAATATCGATCTGATCCAGACTGTCGCCAAACTCAAACTCGCGGCGCTCTGCATTTTTTTCATCACCCTGGCCCGATTGTGGTGTACGGTGATTGCCTTTGCCCGATTTTTTTAGCTTGCCGAAAATGTCTTCCAGTGCCGATTGCCTGATGCTTTGCTCGGCCTTGGCGGTAATGTTAAACTCGCCTTTTTCGTTATCTTCCGTTAGGTAGCCTTTTTGTTTCAGCTCATCAATGAAATCGCCCATGCCATACTCATCATTGGTGATGTTGTATTGCTTGTCGAGCTCATTGAGCCATTGCAAAGCTTCGCCCGCATCACCAGACGTATAGTTCAGTAATTCCAGAAATAATTTCAGTAACTCATCAAACCCACCCTTCGGAATTTCATTGGGTATATATTTGGAGAATCCAAATCCTCGCATGTTTTTGCCTTTCTTCTAAAGTAAATTAACGGATAATTTCCCGGAAAAGTTTATCTCTCCGGGCCTATAAACCAGCAGTATTGGATTTAATGACGGTTGAATGATTATGCGTTATGTTAATTAATACCCAATTAACATAGGCACGTCATTAATTTTAAAACGGAACGATTTCTTCGATATTATAACTTGGCGTAGCACCCTGCTTGCTGGTTACAAAAGCGCCAACACAACATGCGCGTGCAACTATTTGCTGCATCGGCTCATTGTTCAATAAGCCGGTAGTCAATGTAGCCAGGAATGAATCGCCTGCACCCACGGTATCAACCACATCAACCTTAAAGCCCGGGTGCTCAAAAAACTCATCATCGTGCCATAAAATAGCGCCTTGATCGCCACGGGTTACACAAATGGTTTGCGGGTGATAGGTACGCTGAAACTCGATGATTTTATCTTTTAACGAGCCGCTGCCTTTACCGATCAGCAGATCGGCTTCCTCTTCGTTCATTTTTATCACCTTGGCTTTGGCCGCTAAGGTTTGTATGGTATCCAATTGATAATGCGGCGCACGCAGGTTTACATCGAATACTGTTAGTGCCGATGTTTCATCTAACAACTCATAAAGCGTATTGCGGGTAACAGCTTCCCGGCAGGCTAATGTACCGAAAACAATTGCCGACGATGCTTTTGCTGCGGCTATCAATTCATCTGTAACTTCGATATTATCCCACGATACAGGCTCAGGTATGGTATAAGTGGCTTGTTGATGTGCATCCAGTTGTACGGTAACTACGCAGGTAGGTAAGTCTTTATCCTGCTGAATTAATGGCGAATAAAGTCCGTTTTTCTTTAGGAAGTTAATCAGTTCGTCGCCCAGCGCATCACTGCCAACACTGCTGGCAAACACCACGTTTTTACCCTGTTGTTTTAAGTTCCAGGCCACATTCATTGGGGCTCCGCCCGCTTTCCGGGTGTTACCGAAGGTATCCCATAAAACTTCGCCGTAGCATAATACCTGGTTGTTCATGTTGTAATGTTTTAAAGCAGAATAATGTAAAGCTACAAGATTTTAATTTGCAAAATACTTACATTTAGTCATGAAGAAGTATATTTTATTTGGTCTCCTGTTTCTGGTTTCTTGTTTCTCTTACGCGCAGGACAAGCAAGCCATTATAAAAGTAATGGCCAAACAACAGCAGGACTGGAACCGTGGCGATATCGAAGCCTTTATGCAAAGCTACTGGAAATCGGATTCCCTGATGTTCCTCGGCAAAAAGGGCCCAAATTACGGCTGGCAAACTACCCTCGATCACTATAAAAAATCCTACCCCGATAAAGCGGCCATGGGACAGCTCAGCTTTAAAATAATTAAGGTTGATGTGCTGGATAAAACCAACGCCTTTGTACTGGGTGCCTGGAATTTAAAGCGAGATAAAGATGCACCCGGTGGTTATTTTACGCTATGGTTTAAGAAGTTTAATGGGGTTTGGAAGATCGTGGCGGATCATACTTCTTGATTTTAGGGAATCAGGAATCGAGAGTCAAGAATCGGGACAAAAACGCTGGTGCCTACCGCGCGTCATTGCTAGGTACAGCCCGTCCCGGATCTACTTCAGGAAAGCAATCCCCGACTGACAAGGCACTGCCTTCAATGCCGTAGAGATCCGTTTTTCATTAGGAATGGTAGGATGTGTAGTGATCTTCAGTGGATGTACTTTTCTTTTTTTGCCGAAAAAAAGAAAAATACCAAAAGAAAAAACTCGTGGCTGCTCAATTTTCTTTGAAAGGTTTGCTGCGGCCAGTGTTGTGCTATCCGAAAATTAAGATGCCACAATTATTAGAGTATTAATGGTTCGTCACAGTAGTTCCATGGCTGGATATTATATTTAATCAATCAAATCCCTTTGCCTTGTGTTTATCAGATCAATGAAGAAACCTTTCGATCTCGATAAAATGCTTGCGCTGATAGCCAAGGCAATTGCACCTTTCCCAAAGGCTGCGATGTTTGAGTTGAAAGAACGAGGCTATAAATCGATGTTTGAGCAATTGATGGCTTGCCTCATTTCTATCCGTACGTTGGATGAAGTTTCTATCCCGGTATCGGAGCGCTTGTTTACGAAAGCCAGAACCCCTCAGCAATTACTAAAATTATCTGTCTCTGAACTTGCCGAATTACTGCACGGCACGCAATACCCCGGTCAAAAGGCGCAGACTATGTTGGCCATTGCCGAAACTGCAATCGAAAAATATAATGGCGATCTCCCCGCAGATTTTAAAGCACTAACAGATTTAAAAGGTGTAGGCCCCAAATGTGCTAACCTTACTTTAGGTGTGGCTGCCGGCATGCAAGCTATTAGTGTGGATGTACACGTTCACCGTGTTGTAAACCGCTGGGGCTTTGTATCGACCAATAATCCTGAGAAAACTTTATTTGAACTGGAACAAAAAGTACCACAAGAAAAGTGGACGGATATTAATCGTTTGTTGATGCCTTTCGGCAAGCATATCTGTACAGGTAATTTACCGCATTGCAGTACCTGCCCGGTTTTGGACTATTGTGAACAGGTGGGAGTGGGGAAGCATCGTTAAGAGAGAGGCAAGAAACGAGAGCCAGGAAATAAGAGTTCTTATCGAGTCAGAAATCTGCTGATTGTCTTGTCTCTTGCTTCTTGTATCTTGTTTCTAAAAAAGCTATCTCGGTTTCCCGGCAGCCAACGCCTGCTCAGCCCATTTAATGGCTGTCTTTTCCCGGAATTTAGCGTAATCGCCTTTGAAGGCCATTTTCAGTAAGCTGTCTAAACCGCCTTTCATGGCCAGGTTGTATACGCTTGCTGCTTTACGGGTTAGGGATGCATCCCAGGCGCGTAAACTTAGTGAGTATGAACCTTCGAGATATTTCATCCAGTGCCAGTAGCCGGTAGGCATAAACAGGGTATCGCCATGTTCGAGGATAACTTCCTGGCCTTCTACACCTTCCAGTGCGGGGAAGGCTTTGGTGTCGGGATTTAATACATCATAATCTTCGAGTGCGTAAGTGGCATTAGGCAGGCAGTATAAGCGGCGTTTCCATTTGTTTTCGAACAAAATAACGTGCTTGGTGCCCCCAAAATGGGTGTGGAATATATGCGGAAGATCGATATCGTAGTGTAAAAAAGTAACAGAGTTTGAGCCGCCGAAAAACATGGCCGGCATGCTTTCTATAAAACCACCCATCAAATCTTTAGGTAAAACAATATCATTTAAAAGCTCGGGGGCTTGTTTAAAGATATTGAAGAAAAAGATGCGGAGTTCGGTAGGCTGCGAACGGATCAGGTCCATATAATCGCCAAAGGGCATTTCTGCTGCTGACGAGTTGATGGGTTTTGAGGGATCGGCCTTTGAATTATCGTACAATGGCACAACCTGGTTATTCATGGCCTGCTTCAGATATTCAGGGGTCCACTTTTCGCGCGCTGGCCAGTCTTCGGTCAGCCCTTTAATTACTAAAGGACGGCGTGGCTTCAGGTACTTCGCAGTAAATTCGGCCTGGTCGATGGTTTCGACCGTATCAACGGGACTAAGGATAAAACTCATATAAAAAATAGGGGTCCGTAAATGAGTATCTACCCAGCGTCCGGATTTTAACTCTCTAAAGGTAACGCTTTATGTTAAAAAATAGTGCTGTTAATGATTATTTGACATTGAAGAGTGAGGACTGTCACTGCTACTAATAACTGCTACTACGCTGGTTCCCCATTGGCCAAAGCCTTATTGGCACGTTTTACAGCCAGTTCTTCTTTCCAGTCCATGTACTTTTTCTTAAAGTTCTTTTTCATAAAGTTGTCGAACTTCCGTTGCACGGTTAAGTTATACAGGCTTTTAGCTTTCACTCCCCATGATTTATCCCAGGCGCGCAGCGAGATGGAGAACGAACCATCCAGATACTTCATCCAGTGCCAGTAGCCGGTTGGCATAAATAATGTGTCGCCGTGTTCCAGAATAGTTTCCTGTCCTTCAATACCATCTAAGGCCGGGAATTTATCAAAGTCGGGATGCTCAATATCATAATCCTCCAGGGCATAGGTAGCGAAGGGAATACAGTATAACCTTTCGCGCCATTTATAATCAAACAGCATCACGTGTTTGCGGCCCTGGAAATGGGTGTGAAATATATGGGCCAGATCGATATCATAATGCAAAAAGGTAACAGAGCCGGCACCGCCGAAAAACATATTGGGGTATTTGTCCAGAAACCTACCCATCAGGTCTTTGGGCGATCGGTAATCTTCCAGCAATCCGGGCGCATGTTTAATAGGGTCGAAAAGGAAGATGCGTAAATCTGTCGGCTCGCGTTGAATGAGGTCGATATAATCGGCAAACTTCATTTCGGCAGCTGATGCATTGATGGGTTTGGTAGGGTCGGCCTTTGCACTATCGTACAGCGGCACCAGCTGGTCGCCAACGGTTTCTTTTAAATATTCGAAAGTCCATTTTTGCAAGGCGGGCCAGGTTTCGGTTGCCTTACGTATTACCAGTGGTTTACGAGGAATTAAGTAATTGTTAACAAAATCTTCCTTGCTGATGTGATCAACGCGGTCAATCTGCGATAATATCAAACCCATGTTTACAATAATTTAACGTGCAAAAGTATGCAAACAAGGTATTTGACCACAAATTGTTTTTACTTTCTGACCATAATTTAACAAAAAAGCCCGGCGCTAAAATTGCAACCGGGCTATCGTTAATTATATAAATGTATCTGCTAATTATTCTCTGTTATATTATAAATTACGGAAAATAATGAAGGGCGGATTTTAAGAATGTAAAAATTACTAAACCATTTATCATTCTGTCTTAGCAAGGGCTCGAGACGCAGCTAAGACAGAAATAGAATTTGCTAAAATTAATTCGGCATTAAAACAGTGTTCACTACATGTATCACACCATTTTTCTGAAAAACGTCTGCAATGGTAATCCATGATTTGCCGCCTTTTTCGTCAACCAGGTAAAGTTTTTTACCATCCTGCATTACCCATAATTTGCCACCGCTCACGGTAGTTAATTCGGCTTTACCCATACCCGCTTTTACTTTAGCCATCAGGTCAGCAGCACTTAAACGGCCAGCCACAACATGGTAGGTTAATACTTTAGTTAACATGGATTTGTTTTCAGGTTTCAGCAGGGTGGGTACGGTACCTGCAGGCAGTTTGTCAAAGGCTTCGTTGGTTGGTGCAAATACGGTGAATGGTCCATCGCCTTCTAAGGTTTCAACCAGTCCGGCAGCTTTAACGGCGGCAACCAGGGTAGTGTGGTCTTTAGAGTTTACTGCGTTTTCGACAATATTTTTAGTAGGGTACATAGCAGCACCGCCTACCATTTTAGTTTGTGCAAAAGTGTTGGGCGCAAATGCAATAGCTGCTAAAGCAAAGGCCGCAAAAATTAGTTTTTTCATTGGTTCTGTTTAATGTTTTATAACAGCAATTACGGCGGCTGATGGGCTACGGATTGTTGGATAGCCATAATTCGCAATCGGTGTAGTTGTGCGAATTATGAAAACCAGGGATTGGATTTTGGAGTAAGTACGCGCTCGAAAAATTGTCATTGCGAGGAGGAACGACGTGGCAATCTCGTAGCTATACAGATCGAATAGCAATGGCGACGAGATTGCCACGCTATCGCTCGCAATGACAAAATTGTAAGTAATCTGCTAAAAAAATAACTCTGCCGCAATAGTATCGGCATACAATTGGCCTTCGCGGGTGAGGAGTAATTTATTGTCAATTTGCTTAATCCATTCGCGCTCTAAAAATTCTGAAGCTGGTTTTAAAAGTTGGGTTTTGGCTCCTACGGCGATGGATTCCAGTTTATCCAGATCCAGCCCCCACATGGTGCGGAGGGAGGTCATTACATATTCGTTGAGGCGGTTGCTTTCGGTTAATAACTCAACTTCGGCAGGGATTTCTTTTTTTAAGATCGAAGCAATGTATTTGGCATTGTTAGCCACGTTCCATTGGCGCGCTTCGCCGTTGTAAGAGTGTGCAGATGGGCCCAGGCCCAGGTATTTTACACCACGCCAGTAATTGGTATTGTGGCGCGAGTAGTGGCCGGGTTTTGCGTAGTTAGAGATCTCGTAATGCTCGAAGCCTTTAGTCTGCATGACATCTGCCAGTACCAAAAATTGTTCGGCGCTTTGCTGTTCGTTAAGCGGGGCGTATACTTTCTTTTTAATGAACGAAGCGAGGGCAGTCTGTGGTTCAACTGTCATAGAGTAGGCCGAAACATGGGGCACATTGAGGCCAAATACTTTTTCGATGTTCTGTTTCCACTTGGCGTCGGTAAGCAGGGGATAGCCAAAAATCAGGTCGACAGTAATGTTTTCGAAACCTGCATCCTGTGCGCGTTTTACCGATGCTTCGGCCTCGGTGCTGCGGTGTGCACGGTTCATCCAAAACAAGTCTTCATCATAAAACGATTGAATACCTATGCTGAAACGGTTGATGGGCGTATTCCTCAAACCCTGCACCTTTTGCTGGTCCAGGTCATCAGGGTTGGCTTCGATGGTAATTTCCGCATCTGAGCTAATGCTGTGATATTGGCCTAACGTATCAATGATCTGGTTAATTTCGCCCGATTCTAACAGGGACGGCGTGCCGCCGCCAAAATAAATGGTTTCGATACTATCGCCGGCCAGGTAAGTTTTTTGCAGGGCAATTTCGCGGATAATGGCATCCAGCATATCGGCCTTGTACTTTAGCGAAGTGCTGAAATGAAAATCGCAGTAGTAACAAGCTTGTTTGCAAAAGGGGATGTGGATGTAAATGCCGGCCATGGTGCAAAGGTATTCATATCGGCGGTAATAGTATAAGCTGTACACATACTGTCGTAACACACTTGTGTCAGATTTTGGACGACTTGTGGCTGTGGAAATAGACTGGCACGTGCCACGTGTGCCACCTGTGCCATTTTACATACTTAAAAGTATTTATTTCGCCGAATGGTGTATTTATATCTGTTTGATAATTAGTTGTTTATACTGATTTTTTGTTTATTTTGAGATTTACCTCATGTGCCACTTTTGCATACTTAAAAGTGTTTTTTTGTGACAAAAATTTGTCAGTAAAAATACTTTTAAGTATGCATTTTGAGCTTACGTAATTGAGTGCTTGTGCCTTTCATAAAATGTAATTATCTTTATTAATAGGCCTTGTAAACCATTAAAAACACGGATAGAAGTAGTATCTAAATAGCGGATTCTCAATTTTAGAAACGCTTTTCCTGTTTCAGCAGGGTCCTCTGCGAGAGACCCTGCTAAGACGAAAAGAATTTTCTACTACATGCATAACGGCTATACAGGGCGAAGAAGATTATTAATGAATGTATTTGTTTTCATAGGTATTAATGAACTCCCTACGGTCGGTTCTTCGCTATCGCTCAGAATGACAAATGAGGTTTAGAATTTCCTTAAAGAAACAACTCCTTCAACGCCTCATCATTATAATTATCAACCGCGCACAAAACATTGTCGTTGGCTAACTCTTCTGCAGTGTGGAATGAGGTGATGGCTACTGCTTTCATGCCGGCGCGGCGGGCAGCTTCAATGCCTTTGGGCGAATCTTCAAACACTACGCAATTTTCGGGAGCTATACCAAGGGCTTCTGCGGCTTTCAAAAATACATCGGGGTTGGGTTTGCTGATGGCCACATCTTCGGCACCGATAATAACCGGGAAAAGATCTCTTATGTTCAGGTTATCCAGCACATAGTCAACATTAATGGTAATGGCTGCGGTGCCAATTGCCAGTTTAATATCGCTTGCTTTGGCTTTTTCTAAAAAAGTATCGAGACCGTCAATCAGCTTTAGGTGCGGTAAAAAATCTTCCTGGTATTTGAGTTCTTTTCTTAGGGCAATGGCTTGAACTTCTTCTAAAGTGTATTTACCCGGACCGAAAACGCGCTCAAAAAGCTCTTCGTTTTTGCCGTACATCTGCAGTTTTACCTGTTCCTGGGTAAGCGGGGCGTTTAATTCTCCCACCAGGATATTGTACCAGGCCAGTTCATGAAAATGCATATCGTTAATCATGGTGCCATTCATATCAAAAAGAAAAGCTGCGTATTTAGACATCTGTTTGTGTTATTGTGTAAAAAGTGGCAAATATAGTGATGTTGGTGAATGGTTGATTAAGTGAGTGGTTGTTTGGTTTGTAAAGTTTAAGAATTGGTGAGTGGTTGATTGGGTTACTAAGTGTAACCCAATCAACCACTCACCCAATAAACTATTCACTCAACAATAAACCAATTATTAAATTAAATTTGTGCCGTAATTACGGGTATTGTATGCGTGTTGTACTGTTTTGTTTATTATTTATCGGCTTATGTAAGGTTGGTTTTGCCCAGCAGGATAGTGCCGCTACATATATTAAACCAGATTCTGTTTATCGCAGGCGTGCCCCAAGCGCGGCCCAATTATTACTCGATTCTGTTGCCACCGCCCAACGTGTACGCGATGCTTTTATGGCCGATTCTGTTGCCATGCAGTACATTAAGCAGCCCGATAGTGCACGCCATAATCAGTTTGTAGACCTGATGCTGGAGACCCAAACCTACAAGGGGTACGGGTTTTTATCAATGCCGGCCACTACTAAACAAAGTATTGTGCGCGAGGGCCATTACCGCCACACGCGCGACAGGGGTATCATCCTCATTATCGTATCATTAATTACTTATGCGGCGCTGCTTAACAGGGCCGTAAGTAAGGATATTATGAACGTGGTACAGTCTTTTTATAACAAAAGGGTATTATCACAGGTGAGTAAAGAAGATGGTTTGCTCAGCTCATGGGCTTTTCTTGGTTTGCTTTTACTTTTCGGTTCAACATTCGGCTTGTTTTTGTACCAGATCTCCAGTTATTATGAGATATTTTACCGTATAAGCGGCATACAACTGTTCTTCGCTTTATCGTTGCTTATTATTGCATTGTTTGTTGTTAAGTTACTGATACTTAAATTTATAGGTTTTATATTTAACATCAGCAAAATTGTGAGCGAGTACATTACCACGCTGTATTTAACCTATTTTAACATCACCTTCGTTTTCTTGCCGGTGGCATTATGTTTTAGCTTGCTTTCGGCAAATTTTATTCCGTATATGCTCGTTTTAGCACTCATTATTGTGGTAATTATCTTTATCTGGCAATATCTGCGAAGCAGCGTAAATATTATTTCTTCGTTTCAATTTCCTAAATTTTATTTATTTATCTATCTTTGTGCCCTCGAAATTTGCCCGATTTTAATATTAATAAAGGCATTGAATATTAGGACTTAGGTAGTTAGACTTACGACAATTGGAAGACAGAAAGAAAAAGGTAAAAAGTATATTGGTTACTTTACCCAAACCTGAAAACGACAAAAACCCCTATGCCGAGCTTTCCAAAAAGCATGGCTTAAAGATCGATTTTCGCTCTTTTATCCATGTGGAGGGTGTGCCTGCAAAAGATTTTCGTAAAGAGAAAATTAACCTTCCCGACTTTACGGCGGTAATTTTCACCAGCCGTAACTCTGCCGATCACTTTTTCCGCATCTGCGAAGAAATGCGTTTTGACGTGCCGGTTGATATGAAATATTTCTGCCTGTCCGAAACCATTGCACTCTATCTGCAAAAGTATATTCAGTACCGTAAGCGTAAAATATTTTTCGGCAAACAAACCGCAGCCGACCTGGCTGAGGTACTTAAAAAGCACTCTGGCGAGAAGTTCCTGTACCCATGCTCTGATGTGGCGGCAGAAGAAACTCAAAAGTTTTTGCTTGATAATGGCTACAACTTTACTCCTGCTGTGCTGTTCCGTACAGTTTGCAGCGACCTTTCTGATTTGGCTGAGGTGTTCTATGACGTAATTGCTTTTTTTAGCCCGTCGAGCATCCAGTCGCTCTACAAAAACTTTCCTGATTTTAAGCAAAATAATACGCGTATAGCTGCGTTTGGAGCTACAACGCACAAAGCTTTGCTTGATGCCGGGTTAATACTTGACATACCTGCGCCAACGCCTAGTGCACCATCAATGACTATGGCTATTGAGCAGTACGTTAAGCAGGTTAACAAATAAAATATTTTTATAGAAACCTTTACAGGGGTATAGCCGTAGAAGCGGGTAGTTCTGGATTTTGGTGTGTTTGTATTACACTTTGGGGTCGATTGTATCAAAAAAGTTACAATCAATTTTGCTAAAGTTTTACTAAAAGCAGGCTTTTGATATTCATATCAAAAAGTTTTTGTATTTTAGTTACCGAAATTACTTGATTTAGGAATATAATGTTACCCCTGAGTTAAGTGCTGGATATTTTAGATACGTTACATTGACTAATGATGAAAAAACTATACTATTTATTTGTCTTACTGATCGTTGGAATCTTAAGCAGTTGTGGCCGTGGCAATGACAGGGGAGAGGTTAAAGGCGTTCCTCAGCGCTCTTTCAGGGCAGAAATACCTTACGGCATGGTTTACATACCGGGCGGGTCTTTCCTGATGGGCCAAACAGATCAGGATGTAACATTTGCTCAAATTGCGCAAAACAAACAAGTTACTATCCCTCCATTCTTCATGGATCAAACAGAGTTAAGCAACAGCCAGTACAAACAATTTGTTAACTGGGTGCGCGACTCTATCGCTATCACCAGCTACGCAGGTGACGAAAAATATTATCTGAAACCGGTTAAAGGCGCTGCTGCCAACACCAATGGTAAAAAAATTATCAACTGGGATTATGTTCGCCAGCATCCGGTTTTTGCATCCGGCAAAGGTGTTAAAACCAACAATGCATCAAAACTTCAGGGCATGTACTATCAAGGTGATGACCGTGTGTTTGACCGCAACGAAATTGATGTACGTTTATTAAAATACAACTACTCTTTAATGGTGCTGCGCGATGCTGCAAACTACCATAACGATAAGAGCAAAAAACGTTCTGACTTTATCTTCCGTGATACTGTTCCTGTTTATCCGGATACACTGGTTTGGTTGTCTGATTTCTCTTATGCAGCCAACGAGCCAATGGTTGAGGGTTATTTCTCTCACCCTGCTTACAGAAACTACCCGGTAGTTGGTGTAAACTGGCGCCAGGCACGTGCCTTCACCGTATGGCGCACACGTTACAACGATTCATACAAAGATTCTCATAAATTACCTCACCGTTTACCATACAGCTTACCAAGCGAATCTGAATTTGAGTATGCTGCACGCGGTGGCAGGTTAGGTACAGATTATCCATGGGGCGGCCCTTACATTAAAAATGCTAAAGGTTGTTTACTGGCTAACTTTAAACCGGGCCGTGGTAACTATACAGATGATGGCGGCGCTTACACTGTAAACGTACGTTCATACTTCCCTAACGATTATGGTTTGTACAACATGGCGGGCAACGTTGCCGAGTGGACTTCATCTGCCTATGATGAGTCGGCCGCTACTTTTGTGCATGATATGGCACCAACCTACACTTACGAAGCCAAAGCAAGCGATCCTGAATCGTTAAAACGTAAAGTGGTAAAAGGTGGTTCATGGAAGGATATCGGTTATTTCCTTCAAAACTCTACCCGTACTTATGAGTACCAGGATACTGCAAAATCATATATCGGCTTCAGATGTGTAAGCCGTTACATGGGCCGCGATATCCGCGACAAGCGCTAATTACGAAAAACAATTAAATCATACACAAAACAATCATCTTCACTACAAATTACTTATGGCTGGTAAAAAAAAACCTTACGGAATTGGTAACATCGTATCTTGGGGGGCAACGGTAGTAATCATTGGACTAATGTTCAAGATCCTGCACTTACCCGGAAGTACCTATTTCATTGCAATCGGTCTCTCAATGGAGGCATTCCTGTTCTTCTTACTTGGATTTCAACGTGAAGATGTTGAAGTTGACTGGACTAAAGCATACCCGGAAATTGCACCAGACTATACAGGCCAGCCTGTTGTGCGTGCAGCAGCTCAGCCATTGCCAACAGGCAACACTGCAGCTTTAGATAAAATGCTGACTGACGCTAAAATCGGTCCTGAATTAATTACCAGCCTTGGTAACGGTTTAAGAACTTTTGGCGATAAAGTAGCAACAATTTCAAACGTTGCCGACGCAGGTGCAGCTACTTCAGAATTTGCTGCTAAAGTAAAATCTGCAGGTGCAAGCTACGATAACCTTAGCGCAGCGTTTTCAAAAGCATCAGCTAACTTAACCGAAATGGCTAACACTGATGTTTCATCAAAAGCATACCATGAGCAGGTTACTAACCTTGCTAAAAATTTATCATCATTAAATGCCGTGTACGAATTAGAATTGCAAGATTCAAGCGCACACTTAAAAGCCATGAACAAATTCTACGGAAGCCTTGCATCAACCATGCAAAACTTCAATGAATCATTAGATGATAGCAGACAGTTTAAAGAAGAGGTGGGTCGTTTGTCTAAAAACCTGGCATCATTAAATGCTATTTATGGCAACATGTTATCGGCCATGAACCAGCCACGTGCTAACTAATTCTTATTTTAAACTTTCTACTCACTCATACTCAATAGAAAACAATGGCTGGAGGTAAAGAAACCCCAAGGCAGCGAATGATGGGTATCCTGTACCTGGTACTGTTAGGCTTAGTGGCCTTACAAATACCAGATAGTTTACTGGATGCCTTTAAAAACATCACGGACAGTCTTTCGCAATCTCAAACAAACGTACAAACAGGTATTAATAATACGTTTGATGCATTTGAGAAAACAAAATTAAAGGAACAACCTGAAAGGGCTAAACCTATATACGACAAGGCAAAAGAAGTAAGTAAAGTAGCTTCTGATTTTACAGTTTATGTAGAAGGCCTTAAAAAACAACTGATTGACATAGGCGGTGGTTACGATGAAAGTATCCACGATTATAAAGGCCGCGGAGATATGGATATCTCTGACCACTTTATGATCACTCAAAAACATGGTGCAGAATTACGCCAGAAAGTTGACGAAACTCGCGAAAAGTTGTTAAGCTATTTAGATCCAAAAGATCGTGCAACTGCAAATATCAGCTTAAACGTTGTTGATCCACCTAAAAATGGTGAGTTAACGAGTAAAACCTGGCAGGAAGCAACGTTTGGCGAAGGTATTCCGATGGGGGCATCTATTACAGCAATGACCAAATTACAGGTTGATGCTAAAAATGCTGAAAACGAAATTGTTAAAAAGATTTTAGGTAAAGTAGATCAGGCGGTTGTTAACTTAGATAAGTTCTCGGCTGTTGCAGTTGCTCCAAGCAGCTACGTAATTGCTGGTCAGCCTTATACTGCACAAGTATTTTTAACCGCTTCTGATTCAAAATCTAGCCCTAACATCAGCGTAAACGGTTCTGCTCTTTCTGTAAAAGACGGACAAGGAACTTATACTGTAGGTACCGGTAAAGAAGGTACTTATACCTGGGTTGGTACTATTAAAGTAAAACAAAACGACGGTACTATTAAGGAATACAAAACTGCACCTCAAACTTATCAGGTTGCTAAGCCATCGGCTGTAGTATCGCCAGATAAAATGAACGTGTTGTATATTGGTGTGCCAAACCCATTATCGGTTTCTGCACCAGGTTTACCTAAAGATAAACTGAGATTAAGTATTTCTGAAGGTTCTATTAGCGGTTCAAACGGTGCATTTACTGCTAACGTTAAAACCCCGGGTACTGTACACATAACTGTATCTGGAGAAGCAGCCCCTGGTAAAACACAAATGTTAGGTACCAGCGAGTTCCGTGTTAAACGTATCCCTGATCCTAAAGCAGTATTTGCAGGTAAGAGCAGTGGCTCTGCAGCAGCAGGAAATATTAAAGCACAAGACAAGGTTTTTGCTAAATTAGAGAACTTTGAATTTGATGCTAAATTTAGTGTAACACGTTTTACACTTTGGATTATTAAACCACGCCAGGATGCGATTCAGATCACAACTCAAGGTGCAGACCTTAGCGGTGCAATGAAATCGGCAATGGCTACGGTTACTCCGGGTACACGTGTTATATTTGCCAACATAGTTGCTGTTGGCCCCGATGGTGCGCAACGCGGACTAGAGGATATATCATTATTAGCAAATTAAAAGGATATGAAGAAGATTATAGTTGTTGCATTGTGCCTTTTATCAGTAGGTGTTATGGCGCAAAAGCGTAGCACCAAGAAAAAAGCTCCTGCTAGAAAGAGACCAGCTACAGCCAAAACCAGAACTATGGCACCGGCATCTGCACAGCCTAGTACTACTATGGCAACACAGGCTGGAGTTGATACCTCTAAAAAGGCAGCACTTAAGCCTTTCGACCGCCCGTTAGATGGTTATTACAAAAAGAATAACCTTAACAATGCTAAAGTAACACCGCTGCCAAATTTGCGCGAGTCGGATGTTATGTTTGCAAAACGTGTTTGGAGGGAAATTGATACCAGGGACAAGATGAACAGGTATATCTCTTCGCCTAAATCGCGCCTGATCGATATTCTGATGGACGCAATTGCTAATGGCGAGCTTACCGCTTACGACCCAACACCAAGTAAAGAAGACCCAAGTGGTGATACCTTTGCCAGACCATTAACCCCGGGCCAGGCTAAAAGCCGTGTTGCGGATAGCGTTATGGTTGATAAGTTTGATAAAAACACCGGTGATAAAATTGGTTCTGTAATGCAGGCTGGTGAGTTTAACCCGGATAGTGTTGTTAGGTTCCGTATTAAAGAAGATTGGATTTTTGATAAACAACGTTCGGTTTTTGAACCACGTATTATCGGTATCGCGCCTTTAATGAAACCAAAAATCAGTGCTGCTGCCGGTGGCGCAGATATTGATTACACGCCTATCTTCTGGATCTACTTCCCTGAAGCACGCCAGATATTAGCTACTAAAGAAGTTGTGAACCGTAACAACGACGCCACTGGCTTAAGCTACGACGACGTATTTATGAAAAGACTTTTCGCAAGCTATATTGTAAAAGTATCAAACGAGAAAGACGAACGTATTAAAGATTATGCTCAAGGCATCGATCGTTTATACGAATCAGAAAAAGTGAAAAAATCTTTATTGGATTGGGAACTTAACCTGTGGTCTTACTAAGCAATACGCTTTATAAAGCATAAAAAATAACCCCGGAAGCGCTTAGCTTACCGGGGTATTTTTTTGACTAAAATAATTGAAAATGTTATTGGATTGTTTGAGGTTCACCACTTCCTGCAAATCTGTAAGCGAGGCTTCTTTTATCTTTTTTACCGATTTAAAGTACTTCAGTAATTTATCGGCTGTGGTTTTACCTATACCATCAATCAGTTCTAATTCGGTAACCAATGTGCCTTTATCGCGTTTTTTACGGTGGGCGGTAATGCCAAAACGGTGGGCCTCATCGCGTAGTTGCTGAATAATCTTTAATGTTTCTGATTTCTTATCTAAGTACAGCGGGTACTGGTCGCCGGGATAGTAAAGCTCTTCGAGGCGTTTGGCAATGCCGATAACGGTCATCTGTTTTTCGATACCTAATAACCTTAAGCTCTTTAATGCTGATGATAACTGGCCCTTGCCGCCATCGATAATAACCAGCTGTGGTAATTCGGTGCCTTCATCCAGCATACGGCGGTAGCGGCGGTGTACAGCCTCTTCCATAGTGGCAAAGTCATTAGGGCCTTCAACCGTTTTAACGTTAAAGAAACGGTAATCTTTTTTAGATGGCTTGGCATCCCTAAATACCACAATAGCTGATACCGGGTACTTGCCCTGAAAGTTGGAGTTATCAAAACACTCGATATGCTTAGGCAACTGGTTCATGCGTAAATCCTTCATCATTTGGGTGAGCAAGCGCTCTGTCCTGATGTCGGGGTTCAGCCTTTCGTACTGATCAATCTTTTCTGTTTTAAAGAAGATCACGTTTTTGGCCGATAGATCTAACAGCTTCTTCTTTTCACCCAGCTTTGGTACGGTGAACTTTATTTTGTCATCATCAAGGTCGATATCAAACGGTACGATGATCTCTTTAGAGGTACTGTTATACCGTGTCCTGAACTCGGAGATGGCCAGCGTAAGCAGTTCTTCATCGCTCTCATCAAGCCGTTTTTTAAGCTCTATGGTTTGCGTTTGGATGATGGTGCCATTCATTACCTTCAGGTAATTTACAAAGGCGTATTTCTCTTCTGATGCGATATTAAATACATCAACATCGGTAATAGAAGAGTTTACCACGGTTGATTTATGCTGATACTTATCCAGCAGATCAAACTTGTATTTCAGCTTATGCGCCAGCTCAAAATCGAGGTTCATGGCAGCATTGTCCATATCAGCCTTGAGGTTGCGGATTACTGCACCGGTTTTACCGTTCAGAATATCAGTGATTTCGCTGATGTTATGTTCATAGTCCTCAAAGCTCTGATAGTTCTGACAAGGGCCTTTACAGTTACCCAGTTGATACTCTAAACAAACCTTAAACTTACCGGCATCAATATTCTCCTTGGTGAGATTAAGATTACAGGTACGCAAGGGATAAGCCTCTTTAACAAGTCCCAGAATGGTATGCATCATACTTACCGAAGCATACGGGCCGAGGTACTTAGAGCCATCTTTAACAATGCGGCGTGTCCAGTAAATACGTGGGAAACGTTCGTTTTTGATGATGATCCAGGGATAAGTTTTATCATCCTTCAGCATCACGTTGTAGCGCGGCTGATGCTTCTTAATCATGCTGTTCTCCAGCAGCCAGGCATCAACCTCGGTATCAACAATAGTAAAAGTTATCTTACGGATCTTGGATACCAGTACCCGAGTTTTGGCATTTACATTAAGATCTTTAACAAAATAAGATGCTACGCGATTGCGCAGATCTTTAGCCTTGCCGATATAAATCAACTCATTATCGGTGTCCCAGTACTGGTAAACACCGGGTTTGTGTGGTATTTTCTTTAGCTCTTCGCGGTAATCAAACATAAACCCCTCCCAACCCTCCCCGAAGGGAGGGTTTTAGCTTCCTTATTGCAAAAAGGGAAGCTATTAACACTTATAATATTGTCCCTCATCCCAATTAAAAAGCCCCCCCCTTTGGGGAGGGGTGGGAGGGGGTGGGGTTAAAACCCTAACTTCTTATCAACCTCATCAGTGCCTGGCTGGCTTTGCTGTTGCTGGTTGTACTGGCCGCAGTCGAGTACGGTTGTTACACCATTTTTAGGTGGTGCAAAGTCTACATTCTTTTTAATACCCAATTGCGGGTTGGCGTATACCTGCTTCATGTACAATGCAAAAATAGGCAGCGCTGTATTGGCACCCTCGCCCAGGCGTGTACTGCGAAAGTGGATATCGCGGTCTTCGCAACCTGTCCAAACACCGGTAACCAGTTGCGGCGTAATGCCGATAAACCAACCATCAGAATTATCATTCGTGGTGCCTGTTTTACCACCGATGGGGTTGGTTAAGCCATATTTGTAGCCCAAGCGCACACCTGTACCTTCCTGTATTACACCTTTCAACATATAAGTCATCACGTAGGCAGCCTGCTCTTCCATGGCTTGTACTACACGAGGCTTGTTATCGTAAAGTACGTTGCCATTTTTATCTTCAATGCGTAGTATATAGTTGGGCTCGGTCCATAAACCGTGGTTTACAAAGGCGCTATAAGCACCGGTCATATCAAATACTGATGCCTCGAAAGAACCAATACAAATAGACGGCACAGGAGGGACCGGTGACGTAATACCCATTTTTTTAATTAAAGTGGCAACCAGTTGTGGTGTTACTTCCTTAATAATGTGTGCGGTAATCCAGTTTTGAGAATGGGCCAATGCCGATCTGAGCGTTAGCATGCCCGGTACTGTTTCACTTGGCGATGAGTTAGGCGCCCATTTTTTTCCATCATATAACGTAATAGAATCGGGAACGTTGTTAACCTGCATACATGGCGAATATCCATTGGCGATAGCTACTGCATAAGTAAAGGGTTTAGCTGTTGAGCCCACCTGGCGGGTACCCATTTTAACCTGATCGTATTTGTAATGCTTAAAATCGATACCGCCAACCCAGGCCTTAACATAACCTGTTGTAGGGTCCATACTCATCATGGCATTACGCAGCGTTAGTTTGCTGTATACAATAGAGTCGATCGGTTTCATGGTGGTATCAATATCACCCCGCCACGTAAAGATGTTCATGGCCGCCGGTGTGTTGAAATCTTCATTAATCTCTTCGTCGGTTTTGCCCTGTGCCTTCAATGCAATATAACGGTCTGAGCGGTGCATGCCTTGTTTGATCAGCAAATCATAGTTATTGATTGCTTTACGCAAATTATAACCATGCCAGTGATCATTAAACTGTGCCTGCAATTCGCGCATGTATTTGTGCTGCGCCTCTTCGGCATACTGCTGCATATCGTAATTGATGGTTGTGTAAATCTTTAAGCCATCGCGGTCAAGGTCGTACTGGGTACCATCTGTTTTGAAAATACCCTTCTCTTCCATAATTTTCTGCACATCCTTTTTAAGTACCGCCCGAAAATAAGTAGCCATCCCTTCAGTATGATCGGTAGGGTGGAAGTTAAGCCCCAGCGGGCGGGCTTTAAACTCCTGGTACTGGCCATCAGTAATATAATTTTCCTGCGACATGCGGTACAGCACGAAGTTCCGGCCTTCCATAGCCCTGTCCGGGTGACGGATGGGGTTGTACAAGGTAGGCGCGTTTACCATACGTACTAATAATGCTGCCTGCTCTGGCGTTAAATTTGCCGGGGTAGTGTGAAAATAAGTTGCTGCTGCCGAACTGATACCGAAAGTATTATAAGAACCAAAATCGACCGTGTTGAGGTACATGGTGATGATCTCTTCTTTAGTGTAGTTACGCTCGATACGTACAGCGATAATCCATTCTTGTAGTTTCTGGATAATACGTTTAACCGGGTTATGCGCGCCTTGTGCACCATTAAATAAATTTTTTGCCAATTGCTGGGTAATGGTACTACCGCCCTGTTTATGGCCAATCATATTATAAAGCACAATGGTAAATGTGCGGCCAAAATCAATTCCCGAGTGTTTGTAAAAGCGGTTATCCTCAGTAGCAATTAATGCATTAATTACGTTGGGCGAAATTTGACTGAAAGTTACGTTAGAGCGGTTTTGCACAAAGTACTTACCCAGTACCTGTTTATCTTCGGTAATAACTTCTGATGCCAGGTTACTTTTTGGGTTTTCCAGATCGCGGAATGATGGCAGCGCGCCAAATAAACCAAAGTTTACACATAGCAGCAGCAGCACAACAAAGCTGAAACCACCTATTACAATACCCCATAAAGTACGGTTATAACGCTTAGTTTCCTGGGGGGTAAGTTTTATGATCATTTTTCTAATAGTTCTTTTGATAAAAATCGATATAGCTATCCAGCGTTTTTTTGTCGGCTAATTTATCCAGATTTTCCTGGGTGATAACAAAAAAGCTGTATTTATCCGCAGGCACCTTCATAATCTGGGGCATCAGCGGGATAATAGCACGGGCGTATTCTTTAACAGCTGCCAAACTGTGGAAAACGCCCACAAAGATAAGCTGATTATTGTCACCCGCATCTTTTAACTGGTGTTTAATGCCAGCCTCGGGAGCAAAGTTAGCCCGGTTAAACTGCCCGATACCAAAACGCGAAGACGATAAATTAGTTGTACCCACAGCCACATTTACCACAAAATAATAACGGGTGCTATCGCGAAGCGAGTATAATGCCGAACCCGGTTTTGCCGCTTGAGCAGCCGGTGCAGGCTGATTAGCAGCCGGTTGTTTAACTACAGGCTTTGGTGCTTCTACCACGGCCAATTTAGGAACGATCAATGATTGTGCAAATGGTGAATCGTAAATATCATTGCCAACCAACACCACAGGGCGGGCGGCAAGCTCTTCCTGGTTAGCATCAATATAGGTTAAATGTTGATTAATTAGCGGCGCTATCAGCAGATCGTTAGGATACTGATTCAATATATTATATAGATCGGCGCGGAATGGCAGCAATTTTTCGTTGTGACCAGCAGCCATTGCTTTTAGGTAGGCGATCTGTGCGGCCAATTTGTTATTAGGGTATTGCAGTAATAGCTGATCGGCATTGGTAATTACATCTGTGTACTTCTTTTGCGCGTACAAATCGTATATATTATTGTATAGAGAATTCAGTTCGGCATCCTTATCGTTCATCTTGCGGCCGAAATCAGGATCGAGGATTACTTTGGCGAAAGGGGTTTCGGGATAAGTTTTCAGCAATAGGTCTTTATAATAATCAGATTTAGTCTGATCGATATCGCTGTATAAGCGGTACAAATTATAATAGATGGCCGGTTTCTCGCTGCCATCTGGGAAACGCTTAAGCAGGGTTTCGTAAGAAATGATAGCTTCTTTAGGATCTTCCAATACATCGCGGTAAAAATTGGCGATAGTAAAGTAGGCATTATAAACCCGTGCGTTTGATTGTGCAATGGTTTGCGGCGTAAGCGGCAGGCTTTGTACCAGTTGTTGTTTGTACGTAGTTGCCATCAGATCATCGGTCGATTTTTGATCTTTCTTCGGCAGTACGCTCGGGTCAATCTGGTTGGTGATGTTCTGGGTATTATTAGTGATGTCGCTATTCGCGCGGTTGGCACGTCGCCAGTTATCTTCGAGCTTACGGTTACCCCACTTGCGCTTAAAATCAGAAAAGCCCGCACTTAAAGAGTTTACATTATAAAAATAAAATGTACTGGCATTAGGTGTGGATGCTGTAGATACCGACGATGTAGGCGAATTGGCATTAGTAAAAGCCGATTGGGTAGAAAGCAGGGCAGCAGCTTTAGTATCGGCTACGTGTTGTTTGGCCAATAAATCGAGCCGCGCTGCGCGATCCGTTTCATTAAGCCCGGCTAATTGCTGCAAGGTATCTTCGTGGCCGATAATGCGCAATTGCTCGGCCAGTAATTGCAGGTTGTTAGCTTTAAGCTGGATGGCGCGATAACCCGGATAGGTGGGAGCGAGGTTAAGCAGCGTACTATCGTATAATTTTTTAGCTCCGGCATAATCGCCCTTGTTTTTAAAGCTGATATCGGCCAGGCGCAAGTAATCCAGGGCTTTTTGGTTCTGGTTCCTTTTACTGTTTTTAATAGAGAGACGATAATTTTTAACAGCATCATCCAGCTTACCATCGGCCAGATACAGCTCACCAATTTGGAAATAGATCTGGTCAATAAAATCTTTGTTAATATCGTTCTTCAATAAATTTCTTAACCTGTCGATGCGGCTCACATGGCGGCCATTCTGTGTATCCTGAATCCTGATGCGGTTAAGCTCGGCATTAAAAGCCATCTCGAAAACCGCATTACTCGATACTACACGGCTATAACTGGCAGCAGCTTCGGTAGGCTTGTGGTTTTGCTCCTGCAACTGCGCCAGTATAAATGTCAGCCTGCGGCGAAGTCTGTTATCATCGATAGTTTTAATAGCCCGTTGCGCCATTTCTTCGGCATGCTTGTAATCGCCGGCATCTAAATCATATTGTAAGCGGGTGGCATAAACGCTGCCTTCGTCGTATTTCTTTTTGGCGTAAAATATAATGGTGAGGTTGGTATCAGAAACTGCTTTAGCCAAAGGCAGCTGGTACAGGTTTAGCAGAGTACGTACGCGCCAGTTGCGTGCCTCTTGCTGCAGGTTGGGTTTATCGGTGTAGTTTTTTATAACATAGTTAGCAAACTCATCGGCCACAAAATAATTACCGTATAAATAATTAGCCTTAGCCAAAAGCATGTAGGCATCACCTACGTAATGGCTCTGTTCTTTTACACTGATAATAGTATTGGCCTTAGCTATAACGGCATCCAGCTCTTTGTCGGGAGCAGGGGTGTGGTAAATGGTATCCTGGTATACCCGCAAAAACTGGTTGTAATTATCTATAAATGATGCGGCGTAGATGTCCTGTTTTTGTTGCAGCAGGTTATTGGCATTAAATATAATGTTGTAATGCGCGGTAACGTTTTGCATGTAACGGTTAAAGCCGCTCTTTTTTTCGAGCGAACAGCCGGCCAGCAGGCAAAACAGCAGTAATATGGTTACAGGATGTTTGATAT
>CAHJXH010000043.1 GCA_903644075.1 Sphingobacteriaceae bacterium
AGAGCATTACACTTTTAATGTAGTGGTCCTGGGTTCGAATCCCAGCGGGATCACAAAAAAGCTTCATAGAAATATGAGGCTTTTTTTGTTTGAGCCGACTCTTATATGCTCCAAAAAATCCTACCTTCAAATCCCTTTTCCATACTTATGAAAGCATTTAAAAACCTATTAAAAAGCAGCCTGTTTATCATTAGCTTAATGCTGATTTGTTGCATCTCACAAGCCCAGCAACTCCGTAAAATGGAAGAGCAGCCCGAATGGAGTAAAGATTATCCGCCCTTTCGTATTGTTGGCAACCTGTATTATGTGGGTACTTACGATTTGGCGAGCTACCTTATTGTTACCCCTAAAGGCAATATTTTGATTAATACCGGTTTGCCGGGTTCTGATACGATGATCCGCCGGCATGTTGAGGCATTAGGCTTTAAATTCTCTGATATAAGGATACTACTGGCTACCCACGCGCACTTTGACCACGTAGGGGCTGCAGCAGCCATAAAGAAAGCAACCGGCGCTAAGATGATGATTAACGAGTTTGATGCCCCTGTGCTAGCCGATGGCGGTAACTCCGACTATGTGATGGGTGGTAAAGGAATGATGTTTATGCCCGTAAAAGCCGATCGCCTGCTGCATGACCGTGATACTATTAAACTGGGCGGCATGCAAATTATAGCCCTGCACCACCCGGGCCATACCAAAGGTGCCAGCAGCTTTATGTTTGATGTAAAAGACCCGCACCGAACTTACCGCGTGCTAATTGCCAATATGCCAAGCATACTGAGCGAAACCAACGTCTCTGGCATGCCAGGTTACCCTAACGTGGGGAAAGATTATGCCTACACCCTTAATGCGATGAAGCTCCTGCAGTTTGATATTTTTCTGGCATCGCACGCCAGCCAGTTTGATTTGCAGAAGAAACATAAACCCGGTGACGCCTATAACCCAGATGCATTTATAGACCGTGCCGGGTACGATGAAGCTATTGATGCCCTGCAAAAAAACTACGAGAAACGGCTGGCCGAAAAATAGCCGCCAGTAATAATTGCACAAGCCTTGCGTGAAACCGGGAGGATTTTCTCGTTTCAGTTTCTAAACTGCAACCCCTTACGCTATTTAGTTTTATGCTGATGCTTTATTTAGTAGCTACACTTGCAGTGCTAAATCTATTATTCACTTAAAGCAAGAATGATGATGTTACAGAAGAAATTTAAACAGGCTGCAGCTGCATTTATTGCTGCATTGTTATTGTTGGCGGGCAGCAACGCAATAGCCCAGCCTGCCGATGCTGTTGCCAAGGTTGCCAAAGCCATGACAGATAGCCTGGCCTACCTGCAACTAACAGACCCGCAGAAAAGCAGTGCCGATGCATTAAATAAAACGGCTGCTACCTCCTTGCTGCAAACCGCTAAAAAAGCCAAAGCCGATACCAGCTTTAGAGGCAAAGCCCTTGCGCAACAGGTAATGGGCATTATGAAAACCCGCAACACCGGCCTGCAAAGTGTATTAACGCCCGACCAGCAGAAGGTTTTTCAGGAGCATAAAATTTCGCAGATGGCTGATGTGCAAACCAAGATAATGACTGCACAGCTAAGCCTCACCGAGGCACAGGTGCCGCAGGTTTACAAAATTAATAAAGAAGCCACCGCCGAAATGATGGGCGATATGGGCAAGCTAAAAAGCGCCGGAGGCAAGTTTGCCAAAATGAAAGCAGCCAAAGGCTTGAAAGGTGATATGAAGGATAAAAATAAAGAAATGAAAAAGGTATTAACCTCTGATCAGTACACCATTTACGAGAAGCACCAGGAAGAAATGAAAGCCGCCATGAAAGAAAAAATGCAGGCGAAAAAAGGAAAATAATTAATAAAAAGTAGTGGTTTTTTTGACCCGAAAGCCTCTCTGATTTATTTTTGGAGAGGCTTTTTTATTATGAATAAATTGTAAGTATGCTTTACTCGCTAATCACTCTCTCATAACTTACAACTAAAAGTGTCCGTCCGTTTCCGGGACCGGTACATTACTGGAAAGTAGCGGACAGCATACTTCATGGGCGGTCGTCCGGCAAGAGCCGAGCGACTGCACGTGAGTGGGGCCGAAGGGAACACCATTTTAAGAGAAGTAAGGGGTTTTAAACAAGAGACAAGACGTTTTTACATCAGGTTTAAATCCCGATTCTTGATTCCCGACTCCTGATTCCTATCCTCCCCACATTAACCTATTATTAATTTTACAGCATCTGTAGGCCAGTAACTTATAAAAGTGTACCTTTGCAAAAAATTTGTTCTTGATGAAAGCGCTTAGCAAACGTTTGCTTTCTTCTTCAAAGACAATTAGATAACACGAAATTAAGCATGAAAAAAATTGTCGATTACAGGAAGCTATTGGGTGTAACCGAAGCAGCTGAACTACAGGAACTAAAGTCGGTTTACCGCGGCCTGATGAAAACCTGGCACCCGGATAAATTCCAGGACGAAAGCCGTATTGAGGCCGAAGAAAAAAGCAAAACCATTATTGAGGCCTACCACTTTTTGGTAAGTATTGCCCCCGAAACCCGCGAGCAAACCCTTGCCGATTACAACACCACTACCACAACCTGTGGTATTACCGATTTTGAATACAAGCAACAAGTGCTTACCATTAACTTTACAGATGGCACCACTTATGAGTATTTCGACGTACCGAAAGCTGCTTACGTGAAGTTTATCAATTCAGATTCACCAGGTCGTTTTGCACGCCGCCACATCTTTAATGCCTACGTTTATCGTAGCACCAGCAGGTTGGTTGCCAGCGAATAATACACCCGAACTATAAGTTTATAAACATACCGAAGCCTTTCAGATTAAGTTCTGAGGGGCTTTTTGCTGTTTTAGTTATGAGTTAGAGCCAATGTATAACTAAGTTTGTCATCCAGATAGTTTAAGGACCTCCTTTACCCTGTAAAGCCACTCTGCATATCGAAGAAGATTATTAATAAAGGTGTTTGTTTTTATGGGATTAATGAGCTCCTTACGGTCGGTTCTTCGCTGCGTTCTGAATGACAAAAGGGGAATTCGCTGCACCCCACAATTAAACCCTGCCTTACCGAACAGATACCCCTTGTGAACGTTTTTGCAAGCTGCACCCACAAGTAGTTTTCCCCTAAGAAGGGGAAGGCAGAGGCACTACTAACCCTACTAACTTTAATAAGGGGTATAAACTACAGGGGGATTATATAAAGACATAAAGTACACAGCCACAATTAAACACTACCTTACCGAAATGCCAAAAGCCACATTTACGTGGCTTGCATTTTATTGGAAAAAATCTTCAACGCCCTCATCGATAGTTTTATCGATAACAAGGTAGGTATTACCGAAAACTTTTTAAGCGAAGCGCTTGCCGCCAATCTCAAAGCTAACCTGCTTGCCCTGTACCAAAACAAGTTAATGAACAAAGCAGGTATAGGTAACGCCGTATTGCAGGGGCACGACAAACTTATCCGCAGCGACCAGATCTACTGGCTCGACCGCAAGCATAACGATGCCTTTGAGAATGATTTTTTCGACCTGATGGATAGCTTTGTGCTTCACCTCAACAACACCTGCTACACAGGCATTACGGGCTATGAGTTCCATTACGCGTTGTATGAAGAAGGCAGTTTCTACAAAAAGCACATCGACCAGTTTAAAAACAACGGAAGCCGCCAGTACTCCATGATCATGTACCTCAATGCAGGCTGGGTAATTGCCGATGGCGGTGAGCTATGTATCCATCACCACAACCGTTTACAGAACATCTCGCCCATCAACGGTAAAAGCGTTTTCTTTAAAAGCAGCGAACTGGAACACGAAGTGCTATTGGCTAATAAAGCAAGGATGAGTATTACAGGGTGGCTGAAGGTAGATTAGTTGCGAGTGGTGAGTTTTGAATTAGTGAGTTGAAACTCGCACTTTTAACTCATAACTAAGGTGTCCGTCCGTCCGGAAGTACGGTATATCCGGACGGACGGACATTTATCACGCGTGTACGTACGTCCGGAGAGCAAACCTGCTCTCCGGTACGGACGGACACATAGTAGAGCAACCTTTTTATCAAACTAAAAAACACCATTACTGCTGTATTTACATATTGATATTTTTCATTTGATATTATTTAAAAAATGAGTCAATTTTTTAAAAATGCCCCTCCATTAGCATAATTATATATAATTAACTTTTCAATTTTTCTTTAACAGAAGCGAAGCTATAGAGTGATGATTGAGAGGAGGTGTCCGTCCGTCCGGGAGTGCCATTTATGCGGACACCAAAGCGGACACCATTTGAGAAGGCATATTGTAACATCTATACCCAATACAATATTACAGAAAAAATATTAAAATAAAGAATTTTCTGTAATGTTTTAATAAATATATTTTGCAAGGTGTCCGGTCATGTCCGCACATGTTGTACTTCCGGACGGACGGACGGGCAGAACTGGAAGAGCCAGGAAACAAGAAATAAGATATGCAAGCGTTCCCACCGCACATGTTTCGAGTGCCTCAACATGACAGTCTGCGCGCATATATAAACGGTTTCTGCGTTATTGAAGGCAGTGCCAATTGGTCTGAGATTGCTTTGTACCTCGCAATGACGTGGTGTATGTAGGGATTGTACTAAAAATACGCAAACAACCTGTAAATATAACTCAACTCATAAACCAGAAATGCTATAACCAGCACGGCGTGAAACTTGCGGTTATTGGTGTTCATGGCTACTATGCAGAGGGCAATGTGGGTTATGTTGCGTATGGGGTACTCCCAGCCGTAGTGGGTAAGATAGTAGGCTTTGCCTTTAATAAGGGTGTCGAAAAAGTCGAGCACGAAGGTGAGGCCCAGGATGCCAAAAATCCATTTCTTGCGCGAATAATAGTAGGTAAAGTAACTGTGGTACTCTTCGAGGTTATCGGGTATCAGCAGCGAACATTCGAAATAGTATACCGATATGTACACAAACAGGAAGAAGTATTCTTCGAAACTCCATTGCTTAATATCGCGCAGGTGCGCCTCCCACCACCAAAAGTGAATAATAAGCAGCAGCACATAAAAGCACCAAGTTAAATGCACCCAATAGGGTTTAGCCTGTTTGGGGTGTTGTACAAACTTTATAATGCCTTTTAACAGGTGGGTTATGCTGAGGCCTAATATAATGCCCAGTATGGTTTTAACATGGTCGAACGCGCCCATAGCAAATATTCATTTCACTAAATTTAGTTTAAATATTTACTATCCGGCAAATTTGCATGCATTTTTTCAGCGTAAAAGCAATTGTAAATCCCTTTGGTTTAGTTTAATAGAGAGTGGTGGTTGTTGGCTATTGAATAGTTTGTTTAACGAAACCGCTCAGCTATCCGATAGCTAGCGGATCAACTTTCTTGCTTCTCTTCGCACTGCGCTCCCATCTATCGCGGGCCGGGTTATCCGCTCATTCACTTTCTGGCATTACGTACCGGGCCGGTATCGCTGTTATCCCTCGCATGCCAAGCGTCTTATCTCTCGATTCTTGATTCCTGGCTCTCTTTCTTGCTTCTCTTTTTGTAATTTGGCTACCTACAACCATGAACACCAACATCGAAAACTTATACCGCATTGCCGCTAAGCAGCAGCGAACTATTATCGGGCTCATGTCGGGTACCTCGTTCGATGGCTTGGATGTTGCTTTGTGCCGTTTCGAAGGTAGCGGTGTGGATACCAAAGTAGAGGTGCTGCATTTTATCACTAAAGAGTACGATGCTGCGTTTAAGGAAGACCTCAAATCCATCTTCGCCAAACGCAATGCCGATCTGGAACGTATTACCCTGCTCAATGCCTATATAGGCACTTATTATGCCGAACTCATTCTCCAATGCCTCAGAGAGTGGAATATTACCGCTGCTGATGTAGATGCCATAGCCAGCCACGGGCAAACTATTTTCCACGCGCCCAAGCGGCTCCACCAAATAAAAAAATATGGCAACGCCACCCTGCAAATTGGCGATGCCGACCATATTGCCGTTAAAACAGGCATCATCACCCTAAGTGATTTTCGGCAGAAACATATAGCTGCCGGGGGCGAAGGTGCGCCGCTTGCCTTATATGGCGATTACCTGCTCTTCGGCAGCCCTTCAGAAAACCGTATCATGCTCAATGTAGGCGGCATAGCCAACTTTACTTATCTGCCTGCGGGTTATGCCCCGGGTTGTTTCTCAACTGATATTGGCCCCGGTAACACGCTGATGGATCAGTTTATCCAGCAGCAATTTCCCGGTATATATTACGACAAAAATGCGGAGGTAGCCAGTGCCGGAAAGGTTAATGAAGTTTTATTATTAGCTCTGTTAGATAATCCTTTCTTCGCAGCGCCATTCCCTAAAACTACAGGGCCGGAGTTGTTTAGTCTGGCTTATCTGGAAAAGGCTATGCAGGCTTCAGGGCAAACCAATATCAGCAAAGAAGACGTAATGGCTACTCTTGCAAAGTTTTCGGCACAGGCCATGATAGTGACTATAGAAAGTGCTGTTTCGGGAGTTGGCAAATTCGAGATCTATATTAGCGGAGGAGGAATGTACAACCCGCTGTTGGTTAATTACATCGAAAAATATTTCGACATCAAATTAAAATCAACCTCAAATATAGGTATCCATCCCGATGCTAAAGAAGCGGTATTGTTTGCAGTATTAGCCAACGAAGCCCTCGTGGGAGGCCAAACCAATTATGGCGGTAATTTGCTTTCGGTTAGTATGGGGAAGGTGAGTTTTGCGAAGTGACATTTTTTGTCATTCTGAAAGCAGTGAAGAATCTTCTTCGAAAGAAAGTGTCCGAGGTGTCTACGTTATAAAGGGAGTGGGAAAGTGGACGGACAGAATGAAGTTTCAAGAAAAGCACGCCATTGCGAGGTGCGAAGCAATCCTCGATTTACAAAGTCACTCGCATATCCGTTTTTCATTAGGAAGGGTATTTTGATAATGAATCGTCAGTGGATGTCACTTTTCTTTGACCGCCAAAGAAAAGTAACCAAAAGAAAGCTCGCAGCCGGGCCCTGTTGCTATGAACTGTCTGTGGTTAGGCAGTACCTGTGGTTGCCGCAACATTGCCAATGCTGCATTAGGAGAGGTTATGTTAATGTAGTGGTGGGTTCGGGTTTTACCCAATTTGTCATTGCGAGATACGAAGCAATCTCGTAGCTATACAGATCGAAAAGAACTAAGTGACTCCTTCTTCAGGCAAACAGCTTCGGCTAAAAGCGGGCAGAACAATGGTTGCCTTGCGCTTTGGAAAGAGGCATTGGAGATTTTGCAGAAGGTAGAGCCCGTGCGAACGTGAGTAGGGCAAAAGATCCCGGCCTGTGTGTTCTGAGCGATTGCGCGGGACTGACATTCATTAAAGCACTACCCTTGAATAAAGTACAAGCCTCCGCACCATACTTCGACGGAGCTCAGCATAACAGCCCCATGTGACGGACGGACACCTATACTAACGCTTCAAACAGAACCTCTACAGGGTGCAGCGCAATCCTTTTAGTACCATCCTTGATCTGATGCCTGCAACTGGTACCCGCGGCGGCGATAATGCTATCGGGAGCGTTGTTAACGGCGGGAAAAAGCACAAGGCTGCCAATCTTCATCGATACCTCGTAATGCTCTTTCTCGTACCCGAATGAACCTGCCATGCCGCAGCAGCCGGATGGGATTACATCAACGATGTAGTTTGCAGGGAAGCCAGCCACCTCGGCAGCAATGCTCATGGATGATAGCGCCTTTTGGTGGCAATGCCCGTGCAGGGAGATTTGTTTAGTAGCTTGCGTGAAGCTTTCTTGTTTAATATTCCCCTTTTTAATTTCGGCACTAAACCATTCTTCGAAAAGGTAAACATGTTTGCTGAGTTCGGTAGCAGCAGGTCTTAAACTACTATTAACCAAAGATGGGTATTCATCCCGGAAAGATAGAATAGCCGAGGGTTCGATGCCGATAAGGGGGGCATCAGCGTTAATGATGGTTTGCAGGCTGCTCACATTATTTTCGGCAAGGGCTTTGGCCTGGTCGAGCATGCCTTTGGATAGGTAGGCCCTGCCGCTATCTGCGTGGGTTGGGATGATGACAGTGTAGCCTAATCGCTCTAACAGTAAGATGGCTTTTTTGCCTACTTCGGCATCGTTATAATTGGTAAACTCATCGCAAAACAGGTAAACGATTTTGGTGGATGGATCAGCAGATTTCTTCCGCGATTTGTACCATGACTTCAATGTTTGCTTCGCCAGTTCGGGTAAAGAGCGATCGGGATGAAAGCCGGCGAATTTATTGATCGCTTTTTTTAGCAGTGGAATGCCGATAGCGGTGTTGTACACAAAAGGGGCATAAGATGCCAGCCCCATGCTGCTACTAAAATTACCGATGAGTTTTGATCGCATGCTTGTGCCGTGCTCTTTCTGGTAATGGTACAGAAACTCGGCCCGCAGCTTGGTCATATCAACCGAAGATGGGCATTCTATTTTGCAGCCTTTGCAGGCGAGGCACAGGTCTAACACTTCTTTAACCTCTTCGGCGGCTTTGCCTTTGCCGAGGGTTTCGGGAGCTTCGTTTAAATATTGGCGCAGGATGTTGGCGCGGGCACGGGTAGTATCTTTCTCGTTGCGGGTAGCCATATAGCTGGGGCACATGGTACCACCGGTTATTTCGGTCTTCCGGCAATCACCCGATCCGCTGCACTTTTCAGTAAGGCGCAGCATGCCTTCATCTACCGTAAAATCAAAAAGGGTGTCGGGTTGCTTCTGGGCTTTATCGGGTACAAAGCGCAGGTTATCCAGCATGCCGGGTGTACCGGTTATTTTGCCTTTATTGAAAATTCCTTTCGGGTCGAAGATTAGTTTAACCTGTTTAAATAGCTCGTAAACCCTGTCGCCCATTACATAACTAATGTATTGCCCACGTAACCTGCCATCACCGTGTTCGCCGGAGAGCGAACCGCGGTATTTCTTTACCAGGGTAGCCGTCTCTGCCAGTACATGCTGAAATAATTGCTGGCCTTCTGAGGTCTTCAAATTAATCATCGGCTCTACATGCAGTTCGCCTGCACCTGCATGGGCATAGGCCGAGTAGGGGATGTTGAGGCTGTGCAGCAGGGTTTCGAGATCGTGGATATAATCGGGCAGGTCTTCAACCGCCACGGCGCAATCTTCAATCAGGTTTACGGGTTGTACGTCGCCTTTCAGGTTACGAAGTAAACCTAAGCCGGCTTTGCGTAATTCCCAGGCTTTCTTGCTATCGTTTCCGGTAAGTATGGGGTAAGCGTAGCCTAATTGGGCTTCTTTCAAAGCATCAATTAAGGCATTGCATTGTTTAAAAAGTTCGTCACGATCGTTATTAAAAAACTCCACCATCAATATGGCTCCGGGTTTGCCTTCTAAAAAGAAACGGTTTACCGCCTGGCCTGCGTTGTTTATGGCCTGCCCCAGTATCACATGGTCAACCAGTTCAGATGCGGCGCAATGGTGGTTAACGGCTATGAGGTTAGCCTTTAGCGATTCCTGTAAGGTGGTGCAATGCACGGCAACTACGGCTACCTCTTTAGGTGGCAGGTCAAGGAGTTTAAGCTTGGCTTCAGTAACAAAGCAAAGCGTACCTTCCGAACCTGCAATAATGGTGCTGAGGTTAATGCCCTGCTGCTGCAAAACCATGTTAAGCAAACTATCTAAAGCGTAACCGCTGTTACGGCGTTTAACTTCCTTTTTAGGGAAGTTTTTAATAATGTCGGTCTGGTTATTCTCGAGTTCTACGATGGTTAGGGTGCGGTCGTAGATCTTGCCTTCGAGGTTATCTTTTGTTCTTTTTTGCTGTGTGGCTTCGGCATTCAATTCGCCAAAAATAACTTCGCTGGCATCCGATAACAGGGCGGTAACTTCTAACAAGTTATCGCGTGTAGCGCCCCAAATCATAGAGTGCAGGCCGCAGGAATTGTTACCGATCATGCCGCCAATCATAGCGCGACTAGAGGTTGAAGTCTCCGGACCGAACATCAGCCCAAAGGGTTTCAAATAAGCATTCAGGTCATCTCGAATAACGCCCGGCTGTACGCGTACCCATTTCTCGGCTTTGTTAACTTCAATAACCGAGGTCAAGTATTTAGAAATATCGACAACCAATCCATTACCCACCACCTGACCAGCCAGCGATGTACCGGCAGCACGCGGAATCAGCGTTAGCGAATACTTGTTGGCGAAAATAATGAGGTGCTTAATATCCTCGGCATTACGTGGCATAGCTACAGCCAAAGGCATTTCCTGGTAAACAGAAGCATCGGTAGCGTATACGGCTTTAATGGTTTGATGCGCGGTAGAATCGTCGAAATACAATTCGCCCGAAAAATATTTACTCAATCCCCTAAAGTCCATTTCTTTCCAACTCATAGCTCAAATATCATAAAAATGTGGCTAAGCAGTATCGGTTTAATGACGCAAACCGGGCTGTACACTAATTTATAAACATTCCGTAAACAAGGTCCATTGGTTTGGCATTGGCAGTACTAAACAATAGTTTAGTTTTTTGCCTTATTATTTTCCTATTACTGTAACTTAGAGACGGTCAGTAGGGTCAAATACCTAAATCAGCAATCACCATGTCTTTAGTAATCAAGAATCTCACCAAGCAATATAATAAACAGAAAACCGGGTTAAGCGATTACTCCATCACGATAGAAAAAGGTATTCTGGGTTTACTTGGCCCGAACGGTGCGGGTAAATCAACCCTGATGAAAATTATAGCAACCATTAGCAAGCCAACAAAGGGCACCCTGTTTTTGGACGGACAAGATATTGTAGACAATCCCGATTACATCCGCAGAATACTGGGCTACTTACCGCAGGATTTTGGTGTGTACCCCAATCTTAACGCTTATGAATTTCTGGAATATATTGCTGCGCTGAAAGGAGTAGGCGGCAGCGGCTTACGCCAGCGAATTGATATGTTATTGGAAGGTGTTAACCTTACTGCTGATGCCAAACGCCCGATAGGCAGTTACTCGGGCGGGATGAAGCAACGCATCGGTATTGCGCAGGCTTTACTAAACGATCCCAAGATATTGATCTTCGATGAGCCCACCGTAGGGCTCGACCCAGAAGAGCGGGTGAGGTTTCGCCAGCTGATCTCCGATCTGGCTGATGATTGTATAATTATCCTGTCGTCGCACATTGTGTCAGATATTGAAACCATTGCCGATGAGGTGGCCATTATGAAAAACGGTGTGTTACTTGATAAAGCTATTCAGCCGGAAATTATTAGTCACGTGGATGGTAAGGTGTTTGAAATGTTGATTGAGAACGCTGAACTAAATACGATGAAAGCCAGACATATCATCATTAATACAACCCGGCAAAAGGATAAAACCAAAGTACGGTATATTACCAAAACCCATGAGCCGGAGGCTACATCTACACCAGTTGCTGCCACTTTAGAGGATGCTTATTTATTTCTAACCCAAAACGCCTAAGCATCGTGAAATATATTTACAGCATTATTAAAGGCGACTACCTGCAGCGTACGCGCAGTTATGCTTTCCTGGTTACATTGGCGGTTACCGTTTATGTGGCCTATTTATTTGTGCCATTGCCAACCGCCCAGTATACCACCCTGCACGTGCCGGGATACAGAGGGGCATTTAACTCGGCATGGGTGGGTTACGTTTCGGCCATGTTGACCACCATTATGTTATCTCTGTATGGCTTCTTTTTAATAAATACCGGTATTAAAAAAGACATTGATACCGAGGTAGGTTTAATCATAGCTACTACACCAGTTACCAATCTTTGTTATCTGCTTAGTAAAATGTTGAGTAATTTCCTGGTATTGTTTACCATCACGGGCTGTACGTTTGTGGTGAGCATTGTGATGTTTTTTGTAAGGGGAAGCGGCTATCCTTTTATCATCAGCAACTTTATCATCCCGTATATTTTATTTGCAATGCCTGCCTTGTTTTTTGTATCGGCGCTTGCTATTGCTGCCGAAGTATTTTTGCGCGATAAGCTGATTTTGCAATGCGTTGCCTTTATTTTCTTTTTCGGGTCTATTATTGGCGGCGTAAAAAATATGCCTAATACTAACCAGGCTGTTGTAATGGATGTTTTTGGTGTAAAAACGCTTACCAACAGCATCCGCGGACAAATTAATACGCAGTACCACGCCAACGTGCAGGATGTATCGATGGGGTTCATTTTCAGCAAACATAAAACCAATCACATTTTTGTGTGGAACGGCGTTAAGTTTTCGAATGTGTTTCTGCTCAGTCGTTTGTTATGGTTTGTGTGGGGATTACTGATCGTTTATATCTCCTCGTTCTTTTTCCACAGGTTCGATTTTAAACAGGCATCGAGCCGCAAGAAAAAGAAAAAAACAGAGCTAAGCGAATCAACCTACGATGTTATTTATAAAGAACCTGCAACCATCAATCTCTCCAAATTGCCAAAACTGGTGCCCGATTATGGCATCATCCCATTCATCAAAACAGAGTTGCTGCTGCTGATCCGTAAAGGATCAAAATGGCTATGGCTGGTTATTGCCGGGGTTTGGGTAGCGATGATATTTGTACCACTGGATATTGCATATGGTATTTTGCTACCTATCATCTGGTTTTTGCAGGTAACGCGCTGGTCGGAGTTGGCTACCAAAGAGAAAGCAAATCAACTGCACTATTTTACTTATTCATCATACAAACCCTTACAGCGTATGCTGCCTGCACAAATACTGGCAGGTGTAATATTGGCTATTGTACTGGCCTTGCCTGTAATTGTACGTTGCGGATTTACTGCCGATGGTTATGCCGTGTTTAATATTATAAGCGGAGCTTTATTCATTGTGCTGTTGGCTGTGTGCCTGGGTATTGTGAGTGGTGGTAAAAAGCTCTACGAGATCTTATTTTTTATGATCACTTATTTGCTGGTAGAAAAAGGATTTATTGCAGATTACATGGGTGCAGTACCGCATGATAGTCATACAGTTTATATAGCTATTATGCTGGCGCTTAATGTGTGTTTGGCAGTAACGGGTTTTACTGTGCGGAACTACCAGGCGAGGCACTTGTAGTTTTTTCCGGCATAATTTCCCGAAACCGACTGAAGAAAATAATAGCCAGCAGGCAAAGCACACAACCACAGATACCGTTAAGGCGAAGCCCATAATCATGACCGGGATCTTTACCGTAAACAGTAAGGAAAGTGAATAAAGCAATACCTAAAGTTTGCCCCAGTTTTACAAACAGGTATTTAACTGCGAAGAACATGCCTTCCCGGTTTTCGCCGGTGCGTTGGGCGTCGTTTTGGGCAATTTCGGCCAGTATGGCGTTTGGTAAAATACCCAAAGAAGCCAATGGAAAAGCTGCTGCTATAATCAAAACATAAATTTGCGTTACAGATGATACCGGGAATTTCCCCAGGAAATAAATGGCCACAAAGATGACGCTAAGCAAGCCGAAAGAAAACAACACAATAGGCTTTTTGCCAATCCGCTTGGATAGATAGTTTACCAGCGGATAAAATATCAGCGAGATTAAAACCATAGTGCCCATCAAAATGCCACCCATAGATTCGGGCAGGTGAAGCAGTACGGTTACGAAGAAAAGCAATCCGCTCGATATAATGCTGAGCGCCATATAGTACGAAAAATCTGATATGAGATAATACTTGAAATTTCGATTGCTGAAAGTTTTTTTAATGGCAGGCAGTAAAGGCAAATGCGAAGGTGTGCTGGCAGTGAGGTTGGTTTCATCAATGGCAATAACCGGGATTAGCATTACCAGGCCTCCAAATATAGCAAGGCCCCAAATGGTGTATTGCAGGGCATTGTCGCGATCGGGCACGTTGAAGGCCAATTGGATGCCATCGGCAAAATTATTTACCATGGCAGAGAGGATAATCCCGATCACAAAGCCTACCTGTTGAAAGGAAGAGAGATTGATTTTTTCATCGGCAGTTTCGGCAAGTTCGGGCAGCAGCGCATTGTAGGGGATGATATAGGTAGTGGCGCCCATAAAAAAGCAGACGAGCGTAAAGGCAAGCCAGCAAGCATTCTCCAAACTTTCGCCTTTAACAAGGGGGTAAAAGGTAAGGCAGCAAAATACAACGGCTGGTATAATAGCCTTCTTCATAAATGGTGTGCGGCGGCCTTGTGGGTTAGTGCTTTTGTCGCTTAGCGAAGCAATAAAGGGATCGTAAATGGCATCGAAGAACCGGCCCGAAGCAGCGATGACCGACATGATATTGAGTACGCCGAAAATTAATAGCTGCGGTATAAAAGGCATTAATCCGCGGTTGGCAGGCGGCAGGTAAAAAAACGGTAGCATCACGATGATGATGTTGGTCATGATGCTCCAGCCCGTCATTCCGCAGGCATAGGCGAGTTGTTTTTTTAATGATAATTTAGCAGCGGGCATCTGGTGTAATATGCAAATATTACCTTACAAACAAAAAGCAGGTATTACAATAATTCTGTTCATTTTTCTATTTATATCAGATACAAATAACACGCAGCATGATTTACAGGGAAGCAACAGTGGCCGACATTACACAAATATCAGTAGTGAGATTAGCGGTGAAAGAAAACGTTTTATCGAACCGGGCACTAGTTACCAACGAAGATTACATAAACTACCTAACTATAAACGGGAAAGGCTGGGTTTGCGAGACGAACGGGCAAATAGCAGGTTTTGCAATAGCCGACTTACCAGGCCATAATGTCTGGGCGCTATTTATAGATCCTGAGTTTGCAGGGCAGGGCATAGGAAAGCATTTGCACAACATGATGCTCGACTGGTATTTTAAGCAAACCGACCATACCATATGGTTAGGCACAGGTTTTAACACCAAAGCCGAGACCTTTTACCGCATGCAGGGTTGGGCCGAAGCGGGCTTAAATGGCACCAAAGAAACCAGGTTTGAAATGACTGCCGGGAAGTGGCACGCAAAAAAATAATGCGTAAAAATTAACAATTAATGTATCAAGTTTGTTACTTACTCCGTTAAGATATTCTATGGTGGTTGATAGATGAATGTATTTATCGATACATCTGTTTCATTCGCCGATACATAATTGGAGTAGGGGTAAAGTGTGTTGAACTTGTCTTCATCAAAAATTAATCTTTAAGTATAACATTTGCGCTATGGAGAATCTGGATAAAAAAATTTTACTGCTCGACAGGGATAACGATATCCTTGGCATGGCACATGAAATCATGTTTTATGGCTATTCGGATATGCATATTACTTCTGATCCTGATGATGTATATAAAATAGCCAAAAACTACAGGCCCGACCTGGTTATCCTTGATTTTGTATTGGGCGATGAAAACTTTGAGGCGATATGCCAATTGTTTAAAGCTAACGAACTGCTTAAAAATGTACCTGTGGTTGTAGTTTCTAAACTGTATAACCGCATTATCAACAACGAAACTCCTGAAGAAAACTCTGTTTTTATAAAGCCTGTGGATAATAAAGATTTTGCTACGCAGATAAGTTACCTGATGGCATCATAACATCGCTTTTCATAATAATAACAAATACGTATGGCCGTATGCATGTAAATGTATACGGCTTTTTTGTGTACCGGTATTTAGCCGGTTTAATTCGTCGATACAAAAAGCTTGTACACCGATACTTTTTTAGATTGAAAAGCAAATTGTACAACTTTAAACAGAATTAATATAGTTGAATTTAAATGGGCTTTCCGGGATTGGTAATTATGCCTTAGCGGGCGAACCTGTTTAAATGATCATCCGCTAATTCAAACATCATCACCATGAAAAAAGTAATTTATTGTTGTTTCGCTTTATTTGCCCTTATTATCGGCTGGTTATGGACACAACTATCGGGTAAATAAAAAGGACACGCCATTGGCACATCCTTTTAGTATAGCTGAGTTTGAGCGTAATTTACAAGAGGTTAATATCTTCCAAATGCTGGCCGAAACGGTAAGTCAAAGTAATTTCATTGGTTGAATTATTAAACCCGCCAATGTTGTTTGATGCAGTACCGAACTGATAGCTGTACCCCAAACGGAAGTTAGAGAACATAAAGCTCACCAAGCCTGCCATCTCGTTGTTGGTACGGTAATCTGCACCTAAACCAAATACATTTTTAATGTACATGGTGGTCGAAAGGTTGGCTACAAAAGGGGTACCCTTGGTATAGGTTGCCAGGAAGGCAGGCTTCACTTTAAAATCCGTACCACCATCAATCAAATAAGCGCCAGAGAAGTTATAATGATTACGGAAATAAGTATTATTCTGGATAGATGCGGTACCTAACGAAGTAAAGGTTAACTCCGGCACGGCAACACCTAAAAAGTATTGATCAGAATAAAGCATCACCCCAAAACCAAAATTAGGTTTGTTCTGGCGCACATCATCACGGAACAGCGGGTCATTAGAATCAAGCGATGAGTAGTTAGCCACATAATTACGAATACCCGCGTTCAAGGACACACCTAAATGCGTTTTCTCGCTCAGGTTAATACTCTTGGCGAAAAAAGCGTTGATCTCGGTTAAGTGTTCAACGGCAAATTGGTCGTTCATTACAATAACACCGGCTGAACCATTGATTGATTCGATAGGCATGCTGCCATTAAAAATAAAAGTAGTTGGCGAGCCTTGAATACCTGTCCACTGTTTACGCAGCAGAGCGTTTAATGATCCGTTTTGGTCCAGTAATGAATAAGCCGGGTTAAGCGGCGTTTGGTTATTCATGTACTGGCTATAGGTAAATTGCTGCTGTGCCTTGGACACAGAACCAATACCTATGCTCAGCAGGCAAATCAATAGAGCTTTTGGAATATATTGGGTAATATTTTTCATCATTCGTTTTTAATAGGGGTTAGTATTTCAGTACAAAGTATCCGGTTTTGTGTCTTCCAACGCCATCAACCACGTACTCTACCAGGTAGAAGTATGTACCCGGCTGCATCAAAGCACCGGTAATATTAGAGTGCCCGTCAAATGCCCGTGAAACGTTATCGTAATTATTGATTTCATAAATCTTCACCCCATTGCGGTTAATCAATGAAACGCGGTTGGTTGGGTGCTCACCAATACCTTCTATAACTAAAACATCATTTATACCATCACCATTGGGCGACATGGCTTGGTGCACAATAATTTCCTGTCCGCTTGGGTCCTGCACATTGGCATCTTGCATAACACTGTTGGCAGCGTTGTAATTGGCGTTACCCGTTTGGCTGGCTGTGATGTTTACTACACCGATGCTCAATGCGGTCAAAGATTGGTCGTTAATGGCTGCAACTTTAGTATCGCTGCTGGTAAAGCTTAGCGGCAGGCCCGAACTTGCTGTAGTAAGGCTCAGATCGTAAGTAGCACCACGTTTTAATGCCGGCATACTGGCGAAACGAATAGTCTGGTTCGCCTTATTTACAGTTAAAGGCTGGCTCACACCGGCAGTTGCAAAATAGTTAGGGTTACCTGGTACCGAAGCTGTGATTGTTGCAGTTCCTGCACCTGTAATATGGATTTTACCATTTACAATGGTTGCAACTGCCTCATTATCGCTAGTGTAAATAATGGCGTCGTCTCCGGGTGCTGTTGCGCCGCCGTCAAAATCGGGATCGCCGTAAGTTTTAACTAATGGATTGTTAAAGGTAATGCTTCGGGTGCCCTTAGTAATGGTTAACGTTTGCGGAGCCGGAGCAGCTGCGTTATAATTGTTATTACCATTTTGTAAGGCTGTAATGGTAATTGTACCAACGCCCACAATATGTACAGTATTCCCGCTTATGGTTGCGACGGCGTTATTTGAGCTGCTATAACTAGCAGGTAAATCTGATGTGGTTGTGGCCGACAGGTTAAAATCGACATCGCCAAACACTTTATCGGCAATAGTATTAAACGTAATTGTTTGTGCCGATTTGTTGACGCTAAGTGTTTGCATCACATCTGCTGCTGCATTGTAATTAGCGTTACCTGCCTGTGAGGCTACGATAGTTGCCGTACCCGCACCCATAATATGTATGCTACCATTAATAATAGTAGCGACCGCTGTACTGCCGCTGCTATAGGTAACCGGGATGCTTGCGTTGGTACTTGTGGCGGTTAAGTTGAAATCAGCATCGCCCAAATTTTTGGTTGGCAAGGTGGTAAATGTGATAGTTTGATTTTGCTTGCCAACATTCATTGTCCGGGTTATCGGGGTTGCTGCGTTATAAGCAGCATCACCAGCTTGTGAGGCTGTAATGTCGGTTGATCCGCTGCTTAAAATAGTAACGGTACTGCCGCTTACAGAAGCCACTGCCGGGTTAGAGCTTGTATAGCTAACCGCTAAGCCCGACGTTGCTGATGCGTTTAGATCGAAATTTGCATCACCCAAAAACTTATTCGATAAGGTAATGAAGGTAATGGTTTGGCCAACTTTGTTTATAGCTAATGTTTGCTGTACAGAAGTTGCATTATAATTATCATTACCCAATTGCGATGCAGTTATAATAGCCGAACCTGCACCAACAATAGTTACTGTGTTGCCGGTTACAGTAGCTACGCTATTGTTAGAACTGCTATAAGTAACATTCAATCCCGATGATGCCGAAGCTGACAAATCGAAATTAGCATCGCCCACAGTTTTGGTTGGTAAGGTGTTGAATACAATGGTTTGATTAGCCTTACCAACGTTCAATGTTTGCTGAACAGCCGTTGCTGCATTGTAATTATCATTACCATCCTGCACAGTAGTAATAATAGCAGTGCCTGCTCCAGCAATAGTAACGGTATTGCCGCTAACGGTGGCAACATTTAAGTTAGAACTGGCATAGCTTACACCCAATCCCGATGATGACGCTGATGTAAGATCGAAGCCTGCATCGCCAAAGGTTTTGCCCGGTAGCGTGTTGAAAGTAATGGTTTGATTTGCCTTGCCTACCGTTAATGTCTGCTGAACTGAGGTCGCGGGGTCATAATTGTCATTTCCACTTTGTGATGCACTAATGATAGTATTCCCCGCAGCAATTATGGTAATTGCATTACTGCTAACAGTTGCTACAGCCGTGTTAGAGCTTGTGTATTCAACTGCTAATCCGGACGAAGCGCTTGCATTAAGGTCGAAGCCTGCATCGCCAAACGATTTAGGACGGAGCGGATTAAAGGTTATATTTTGATTTGCTTTGCCTACAGTTAGTATCTGTTGAATTGCATTTGCCGCTTCGTAATTATCGTTACCATTTTGCGAAGCTGTGATGGTGGTGCTCCCCACGCCAACAACAGTCACCGTATTGCCACTAATGGTAGCCACGTTTAGGTTTGAACTGGTATAGTTTACACCTAATCCCGATGATGCAGAAGCAGTAAAGTCAAATCCGGCGTCGCCAAAAGCTTTATCTGTTAAGGCTGTAAACGTAATGGTTTGGCTTGCCTTGTTTACAGTTAATGTTTGTTGAACAGGTGTAGCTACGTTGTAATTGTCGTTGCCACTTTGTGATGCTGTGATGGTAGTAGAGCCTGCCCCAACAATGTGTACCGTGTTGCCGATAACCGTTGCAACGTTGTTGTTTGAGCTTGTATAAGTAACAGATCCCGAAGTTGAAGTAGCCGATAGATTGAAATCGCCATCACCAAAAGATTTGGCAGCTAATGATGCGAAATTAATAGTCTGATCTATCCTGTTTACGCTGAAGCTATTGGTAAGCGAAACCGGGTTGTAAAAATCATTACCTGTCTGCGCTGCTGTAATATGAGCAATACCTGCACCTGCAATAAATAAGGTATTGTTATTAGTGCCGCCAATGGTAGCAACGCTGGTGTTATCACTACTGTAGGTAATTGGCACGGTGGAGTTGGTACTGGCAGTGCTTAACACAATCCCCGCCGGGTTATCGCCATAAGTTTTAGTGGGCAGAGCGGCAAACGTAATAGTAGGAGTGGCTCTATTTACTGTTAATGGAGTGGTGAGTGTTGCGCCATTATACAGTGTATTATTCGGTGTTGTTGCTGTAATATTGGCAATGCCTGGTGCCACAATATGTACTTGTCCGTTTACAATGGTAGCCACTGCCGGGTTGTCGCTTGTAAGTGTAATTGCGGCACCTAAAGTGGCTGTTGCAGGTGTGAAATTCGCTGTCCCATAATCTCTAGGACTAAAATTAAATACAAAAGTAATTATCGGGCTTGACTTGAGTACGTTAAGCGTAGTGGTAAGTGTTTGCCCAACATAAAAAGTATTGTTAGGCGTAGTAGCAGTAATGTGTGCCGAACCAAGGCCTACCAAATGTACCTGGTTATTTACGATGGTAGCTACAGTCGGGTTATCGCTGGTGAAAGTGATGGGAGCCGAGAACGTTGCAGTTGCAGGGGTAAAATTTATAGCAGTATATGGTTTAGGGTTTAAGCCTGAAATAAATGATATAACGGGTGTTGCCTGATTTATAGTGACAGTTACAGAAGCTGTTGCGCCTGCATAAAAATTATTACTCGGCGTAGTTGCTGTTATGGTAACGGTACCAATACCAATAATTTGTGCTGTATTACTACTGGTAATTGCTACCACGTTGTTATTGCTCAATGAATAAGTAATTGGCGCGCCTAAAGTGGCTGATGCAGGTGCGAAATTACCAGATCCATAAAATCGAGGGCTTAAATTGCTGGCGAAGGTAATAACCGGCGTACCCTGGCTTATACTTAGCGTAGTTGAAGCTGTTGTGCCGGCATATTGATCGTTATCGGCTATAGTAGCTGTAATTGTTGTGCTTCCTAAGCCCACTATATGCACCTTTCCGTTAACAATGGTGGCTACTGATAAATTGCTGCTTTGATAAGTAATGGGCACAACCGGGGCTGCTGTTGCAGGCACAAAATCAGCAGTTCCATAAGGTTTGGGGCTTAAACCAGCTATAAAAGTTATTACCGGGGCCGATTTTGTTACCACCAGAGATGATGATGATGACGTACTGTTGTATAAAGTAGTACCACTACCGTCAACACTGGCAGTAATGGTTGCCGTACCGATGCCTACTAAATGCACCTGGTTATTTACAATAGTTGCAACAGATGACTGGGATGGATCTATCGAATAGGTGATCGGTAAAACAGGGTTTGAAGATGCAGGTACGAAATCTGTAATGGTAAATGCTTTGGCGTTTAACCCGGCTATGAATGAAATAATAGGTGTAGCCTTGGTTACTGTTAGCGGGGTAGTAGCCGTAGTACTAATATATAAGCCATTGCTAGCGTTGCCGTCAATAGTGGCTGTAATATTAGCTGTACCCAGTGCTACAATATGTACCTGGTTATTTACAATAGTAGCCACAGCGGGGTTGTCGCTTGTAAAAGTTATTGGCACGGCCGGATTAGAGACGGCAGGTGTAAAGTTAACTGAGGTATACGGTTTAGCATTTAAACCCGGAATGAAAGAAATTATCGGCAAAGCCTGTATTATTACCAATGGCGTGGTTGCCGTTACACTATTATATAAACCATTGCTGGTGCTGCCATCAATAGTAGCTGTAATATTTGCAGTACCAATGCCTGCCAAATGTACCTGATTATTTACAATTGTGGCAACAGCCGGGTTATCACTTGTGAAAATTATTGGCACAGCCGGATTTGATGTTGCAGGTGTAAAGTTGGTTGAAGTGTACTGTTTGGCATTTAAACCCGCAACAAAAGAAATAATTGGGGTTGCCTGTGTTACTACCAAAGGTGTAGTAGCCGTTGCGCCATTATACAATGTTCCCGGAGCGATGATGGCTGTAATGTTGGCATTTCCAATACCAAGAATGTGTACCAGATTGTTAACAATGGTAGCTACAGCGGGGTTATCACTGGTGTAAGTAATTGGTACCGCCGGGTTAGATGATGCGGCTGCGAAGTCTGTAATAGTATATTGTTTAGCATTTAACCCTCCTATAAATGAAATGATGGGAGTGGCCTTAACTACAGTTAATGGGGTACTTGCATTTATGCCGCTATACAATGCGCTGGCAGCTGTTGTGGCTGTTATGTTAGTTGTTCCCAAACCTATCAGGTGTACATTATTATTAATAATAGTAGCCACATCAGGGTTGTCACTTGTGAAAATGATAGGCACAGCTGGGTTGGCACTAGCTGGTACAAAATCACTTGTAGTAAAAGGCTTGGCGTTTAATCCTGCTATAAAAGATATAATAGGTGCAGCCTGGGTAACATTTAACGTTGTAGATGCCGATATGCTGTTATATAAAATATTACTGCTTCCATCTATACTGGCCGTTATATTGGCACTTCCTAAGCCAACTAAGTGTATATTATTGTTAATAATGGTTGCTACAGCCGGGTTATCACTGGTAAAAGTAATAGGTAGGGCCGGGTTAGAGGTGGCGGCTACGAAATCGTTAGCGGTAAAGGGTTTAGCATTTAATCCAGCAACAAATGAAATGATTGGTGTTGCTTTTATTACGTTTAGTTGCGTGGTTGCAGCAAAGCCAGGGTAAGCAGCTGTACCGGTAACAGTAGCGGTAATATTAGCAGTGCCAATCCCGATCATGTGCACATTATTATTGATAATACTGGCTACCGCCGGATTATCACTGGTAAATATGATAGGTACCGCCGGAGAGGTGGTTGCGGGTGTAAAATCAACTGTAGTAAATGGCTTATTATTTAAGCCTGCAATAAATGAAATGATTGGTGTTGCCTGCACAACATTTAATGCTGTTGTTTGTGTAACACCATTGTACAAATCGGTGCTTGCAATGGCAGCGGTAATATTAGCCGTGCCCAAACCAACCAAGTGCACATTATTATTGATAATGGTTGCTACTGCCGGGTTATCGCTTGTGTAAATAATTGGCAACGCCGGGTTCGACGATGCCGGGTTAAAGTCTGCCGAGGTAAACGGCTTGGCATTTAAACCGGCAATAAAAGAAATAATGGGCGTGGCTGTTGTTACTGTTAATGCCGTAGTACCTGTGGCGCCACTGTATAATGTACTACCCGTAATTGTGGCTGTAATATTGGTGGTGCCGGTGCCCACTAAATGCACATTATTATTAATAATGGTAGCCACTGCCGGGTTACTGCTTGTAAATGTAATAGGAAGGGTGGGGGCGGCTGAAGCAGGTGTAAAGTCGACACTAGTAAACGGTTTGGCGTTCAACCCGGCAATAAATGAAATAATAGGCTTAGCCTGAACCACATTAAGTGCCGTTGTTTGTACAACCCCGCTATATAAACCTGTGCTTGTAATAGTGGCTGTGATGTTAGCATTACCGAGGCCCACTAAATGCACATTGTTGTTAATGATGGTAGCAACCGCCGGGTTGTCACTGGTGAAAATAATAGGTACGGCCGGTAAGGCGGTTGCAGGGATAAAATCAATAGCGGTAAATGATTTGGCATTTAGGCCTGCAATAAATGATATAATTGGAGTTGCTTGAACTACGTTTAAGGCAGTAGTTTGTGTGATGCCGCTGTATAAACTTGTGCCTACGATAGTAGCTGTAATATTTGCAGTACCTAGCCCCACCAAATGCACATTGTTGTTAATGATGGTAGCAACCGCCGGGTTGTCACTGGTGAAAATTATAGGTAAAGCCGGACTGGCAGTAGCGGATGTAAAGTCTGTTGATGTAAATTGTTTGGTATTTAACCCGGCAATAAAAGAAATAACAGGTGTTGCCGGCAATACATTTAAGGCAGTAGTTTGCGTAATACCATTGTATAAACTTGTGCCTGTAATAGTAGCTGTAATGTTAGCGGTACCAAGGCCAACTAAATGTACATTATTATTAATAATGGTAGCTACAGCCGGGTTATCACTTGTATAAATTATCGGCAAGGCAGGCGTGGCTGTAGCCAGTGTAAAATCTGCAGTGGTAAATGCTTTCGCGTTGAGGCCTGCAATAAAAGAGATGACCGGCGTGGCTGTGGTTACATTTAGTGTAGTAGAAGCAGTAGCGCCATTGTATAAAGCAGTGCCGGCAATAGTAGCAGTTATGGTAGTGGTTCCGGTGCCAACTAAGTGTATGTTGTTGTTAATAACGGTAGCTACTGTTAAGTCGCTACTGGTAAAAACAATTGGTAAGGCAGGGTTAGATGTTGCGGGCGTAAAATCTTGCGTGGTAAAAGCTTTGTTATTTAAGCCTGCAATAAACGAAATAACCGGGTTAGCGTTTACCACATTAAGCGTGGTTGTTTGCGTTGCGCCGTTGTACAGTGTACTGGGAGCAATTGTTGCCGTGATATTAGCTGTACCATTGGCTACCATATGTACATTGTTATTAATGATAGTAGCTACAGCCGGGTTATCGCTGGTGTAAATAACTGGTACCGAAGGCGTAATTGTTGCCGGATTAAAATCCTGTATCGAAAAAGCCTTCGCATTTAACCCGCTAATAAATGCGATGCCGGGAGTGGCTTTAACTACGTTAAGTACTCTGCTTTGTGTTGCGCCGCTATACAGGCTTGTACTGGTAATCGTTGCCGTAATGTTGGCTGAACCAATACCAACCAAGTGCACATTATTATTAATAATAGTAGCTACAGCCGGGTTATCGCTGCTGTAAATAACTGGTACAGTTGGTGAAACCGTAGCAGGCGAAAAGTCTGTTGAAGTGTATTGTTTTGCGCTTAAATCGGCAAATGTAATAACCGGAGCAGAGGGTACTACTGTAAGTACAGTGGTTTGTATGGTACCAATATATAAATCATTATTCGTAATGGTAGCTGTAATATTTGCTGTGCCAATTCCAACTAGATGTATGTTGTTGTTAATAATGGTAGCCACCGCGGGGTTGTCACTCGTATATGCAACAGGAACAGCAGGTGAAATTGTAGCTGGCGTAAAGTCCTGACTGCTGAATGGTTTTGCGTTTAAGCCTGATATAAACGTGATGGCTGGAGTCGGTTTTTGTACGGTGAGCGCTAAGCTGCGGTTTGTGCCTGCATATTGATCACTCGAGGCTATAGTTGCGGTAATATTAACAGTGCCGGTACTAACCAGGTGAATATTGTTATTAATAATAGTAGCTACGGCAGGATTATCTGTTGTGTATACGATTGGGGCACCAAACGTAGCAGTCGCCGCAGCAAAGTCCGTAGTGGTATATGCTTTAGGGCTTAAATTATTAACAAAAGTAATTTGTGGACGTGCCTGTAACACTGTTAGTGTGGCAATTTGTGTAACGCCATTAAACTGGCTATTAGCTGCTTGTGTAAGGGTAATTGTTGAGGAGCCAAGGCCTGTTATGTGTACCCGCCCATTAACAATGGTTGCTACAGCTGTATTGCTGCTGACAAAAGTTATAGATGCCGGTGATGTGGATGTTGCCGGGATAAAATCGGTACTACCATAAGGTTTTGATTCTAGATCAGCATTAAATGTAATAACCGGGTTGCTTATAAGTGCTTCTGCATTATGTGCCGAAAAGGGAGTAGCATAAGCGCTACGAGAAAATAATATTGCAACAGCAATAAAGAAAACTATAAAAAAATTAACGCGCATAAAAGTTCTGACCATAAGACAACATTTTTAAGTCCTTATAATCCAACTCAGGAAATATGCTTACGTAGGTATAATTGGTAGAATAAGCGCTATGTCAGTCCGGCCTTTTGGAATTGATTTTATCTTTTTTATAACTTTTTGATTGAGGGTTCGTATAAATCAAAAAACGACTAGTGATTTATAACCAAAAAGTTTGTCGAATAAAATCGTAAACAATATTTAGCGTTTATGAATAGTATAGTTAAGTAAAATAGAACTATAACTTATTTCTTACAAAGATAATACTAAAAAAAGCAAAGTATCTAAATTTTGCTGCATTGGTTATGCGAATATTTTCTTTGTTATTTCTCTTAAGACCCTTTCTTTTTATTTGGTAACAAAAATGTTACATACTAAATTTCTTTTAAGTTAAAAATTTATTCAAGGTTAAATTGATTTAGATGTTTGGGCAATTAATTCAAACTTCTATATTTGCACCTCGCTGAAGTTAAAATATTAACATCGGCCCATGTGGCGAAATTGGTAAACGTTGCGGTCTCAGAAGCCGTTGAGAATTGTCTCTTGAGAGTTCGAGTCTCTCC
>CAHJXH010000044.1 GCA_903644075.1 Sphingobacteriaceae bacterium
CCCTATTATTACGGTAACTGCAATTCTGTACTATGTGCAGCGCGGCCCGGTTAATAAGATTAAATATCCCGGGTATGACCAGCACGCTGATGCTAAAAGAATAAAAGACCTTTTCTACAAACATAAAAACGTAAAAGTGGCATTAAGCGGCCATATACATTACCTGGATGCGGTAGATTACCTTGGTGTAAAATATCACTGCGGTGGCGCGGTATCGGGTAACTGGTGGAACGGCACGCTCGACGAATTTGCACCGGCATACTCTATACTTGATTTGTACGAAGACGGAAGCAGCCAATATGAAACCATTTTTTACAAATGGGATTAACCTGCTTAAATACATTTAACCCCAAACATCTATTATGATAACAATGACAAAGAACTTAGTATTAATGGGCCTGCTGCTGTTTTGCTTGCAGGGCATGGCACAGTCGACCAAAAAGGCTGTATTTGTAATTGCAGATGGCATACCTGCCGATGTGATTGAACGGCTCGATCTACCCAACATCAAACGGATTATAAAAGACGGTAATTATACCCGTATCCATGTAGGAGGCGATAAAGGTACCTATAACCAAACGCCTACCATATCTGCCGTTGGCTACAACAGCTTATTAACGGGTACCTGGGTAAATAAACATAATGTAGATGATAATGATATTAAAGCTCCTAACTATCATTACCAAAATATCTTCCGGTTATTTAAAGATCAATATCCGGCTAAGAAAACAGCGATTTTTTCGAGCTGGACAGATAACCGTACAAAGTTATTGGGCCATAATTTGCCCGATGCCGGTAATTTAAAAGTTGACCAATATTTTGATGGTTACGAACTGGATACCATAAAATTAAAACACGACAAAAATCGTGATTTTATGCACAATATTGATGAGCAGGTTATCAGCGAAGCATCTGCAACTATCAAAAAAGATGCACCCGATCTTTCTTGGGTTTACCTGGAATATACCGATGATATGGGGCACATGCATGGTGATAGCCCCGAGTTTGAAACCGCAGTTAAGGAGTTGGATGTACAGCTGGGTAAGCTATATGATGCAATTAATTACCGGAAAAAGAATTTTAAAGAAGACTGGCTTTTGGTGGTTACTACCGATCATGGCCGTGATGAAAAATCGGGACGCGGGCATGGTGGCCAGTCTGCAAGGCAACGCAATACCTGGATGCTGACCAATTATCCGCAATTAAATACTTATGCTACCTATTTTCAGCCGGCCATTGTAGATATTATGCCATCTATCGCCCGATTTATGAATATAAACTTACCGGTAGCTGTGAAGCAGGAAATTGATGGAACGCCATTTATTGGCCCGGTTTCTATTACAGATGCAAACGTAAATTACGTTCACGGCAATATTGATGTGAGCTGGAAAAATCTGGAAGATAAGGGTACCGTTAAAGTATGGGTAACCACCACCAATAACTTTAAAACAGGCGGCAAAGATGACTACCAGTTACTGGCAGAAGTGCCGGTTGGGCAGAAACATGCCTGGATAGACGTACAAAAATATCCATCTGCTTTCTATAAAATTGTTTTAGAGGCACCAGATAATACGTTAAACAAATGGCTGGTAACGGAGGATAAAAAATGAGCCCTTTAAAAAGCTTAACGGTCTGCATTCTTTTAATCGTCGGTTTTTCAAATGCTGCCTGTTGCCAAAATACGGATGCAGAAAAGGCTATACCACTGTTACCTACCGGGCCGGCATGGGGAGCATTATGGCAACAACGTGCGGCTGAATATCGTGCATTAACTTATCAGGCCTATAATTTAGCTAAACTGAGGCTTGATATAGCTTTGGCATCTAATACAACAAAACCGAAAGCAGTTATTACAGATATTGATGAAACGGTTTTAGATAACAGCCCGTACTTTGTGCGCGAAGCAGCCAAAGGAAAATCATACGCCGACTCTACCTGGGTTAAGTGGACTTCTGAAGTTCGTTGTGATACCGTACCCGGTGCTTATAGCTTTTTTAAATATGCCGCAAGTAAAGGTGTTGTTATATTCTACATTACTAATAGGTTCCAGATAGAACAAGCTGCAACATTGAAAAATCTGCAAAAATTTAATTTGCCCAATGCTGATGCTGCTCACCTGTTTCTACTAAATACCGAAAGTTCAAGTAAAGAAAGCAGACGGCAGCAGATTACTAAAAACTATGATGTAATATTATTACTGGGCGACAACCTGGGCGATTTTAGCAGCGTATTTGACGGCCTATCTTATCAACAGCGTACCCAACGGGCGGATAAGGTTCAACTAGAATTTGGTAAAAGTTTCATCGTATTTCCAAACGCTATGTATGGCGCATGGGAAGACAGGCTTTATTCAAATGGCGATACTACAGAAAAAGCAAAAAACAGCGTATTAAACCGGCTGTTAATTCGCAAAAATTAGTACTGTAACAAGCGTAAATTAAATGGAGTAAACGTTTTTGAACTCCATTAATTACATTGATCAAAGTATTTAAACTGCAGGTTAATTGCTATAATCAACCCAGCCGTTTTACTGGTAGAGGCAATCCATAAATTAAGATGAGTTACAAATAAAAAGCGGCCTTACTGATTCAGTAAGGCCGCTTTTTATTTGTAGGTAGCCCATCGGACTAAGTTGAACCGCTGGGCGGACGACCTGAAATTTTTCGCTGCGTTTAACTTATGATTCGAAAGATAACTAAATAAACCCCGCAGGTTTGCCAGGCAAAACGCTGCGGGGGTGCAACCGCTACGTTACAGCTCTTTATCCTTAAACATTTTTGCGTCGCGGGTATTCTTTTGAACGGCAATGGCCGAAAACATGCTTAGGCTGAATGCCATGGCGTAAAAACCTTTCTCACTTAGCGTAATGCCGGCATTCCACAGGCCAATGGTTAATAGTATCATTGCCGCAATGGTAGCAAACCAACTCAGGCCGTAGTAAAGATCCGTAACGGCAAGTCCTTCAGCCCTGTCTCTTACGCTTTTTTGTACGGAGATTACTGCGAATAAACCAAATAATAAGATAGTGAAATAGTAGCCTTTTTCGTTCAGCGCCATGCTTGCATTCCATAAGCCGATGCAGTATCCCACCGTCCCGGTTAATAAGGCAAACCATGAGGCCCCTGTAAATGCGGCGGTTGGTTTAAACGGGTTTCTAAGATTTTCGCCCTGTTTTACAATAGGTGAATTTTCTTCTGTTCTGTGTTGTAGCGGTTCCATGTTTATTTTGTTTTAGTGATTAATATGAAAGCAAATGTCGGTTGTGATATAACCCTAAAAAAATCAGAATATGGAAATTACTGACGATATAAATTGATAGTTATTGTACTTTTATATATACTAATATCTCTATATGGATTCTCTTTCGGAGTTGATCAATCTCCTCGATAACACAGATAAAAAACTTTTCAGGCAGTATTTGCAGCGAAAAAATAAGCGCAATGACGTGAAAAATTTACAACTACTGGATTTAATAGAAACTGACGATATAAATGGTTTAAACAAGCTCTACAAATCGAATAAAAACAATGATGCATACCATGCTTTGCGTAAGAGGTTGCAGGATAATTTGCTGCTATTTTTATCTCAAAAAACGTTTGAAAGCAAACATTCCGAAACTTATGATGCGCTGCGCCTGGTTGTGGTGGGGCGTTTTTTATTAGAAAATGATGTGGTAAAAGTAGCGTTCAAATGTTTAGATAAGGCTGAGCGGTTGGCCGAACAATTAGAGCAGTTTAATTTATTGAATGAGATTATGCTGTTGAAGCTACAGTATGCCCATATGCCGGGAGCAGAAAACCTTGAAGCGTTGACCGGGCGCTTCCAACAAAACCAGTTGCACATGCAACGCGAAGCTAAGCTCAATATGGCTTATGCCTTCCTGAGGCTGGAACTGCAGGAAATACACCTGAAAGGTAAGATCGTTAACCTGACGAGTTTGATGATAACGACAGTACGGAAATACAAAATTTCGTTACCTGACCTGATGACCTATAAGTCTATTTACCAAATTCTTTTCATCGCTAATGAATATGCAGCAATACAGCAGAATTATGGGTTGATAGAACGCTATATCCACCTAACGAACCAATTTATGCAAGGCCAGGCGCATAAAACTCAGTCCTATCTTTTTTACCATAACTCCATCTTGTACTTTCTGGCCAACTTTCATCTGAGGCAAAAGAGTTTTACAGAAAGTGCATCCTATCTTAAAGAAATGATGGCTTTGATGGAGACGGATAGTCGTTATTACACACTGTTTTATTTTCGTTTTCAGTTACTCGCTGCGCTCAACCTGTTCTTTACAGGCTTTGCTGAAGATGCAATCTCACTATTGCAGGATTCGCTTTCTAACACAAAGCATGCGGCTAAACCAGAAGACATTGAGGATTTACGCATATGCCTAACTATGTTTTTAGCCTTGTGTAATGACCGGGGAAGTTTGAAACAGCTGAGTTTACTAACGCGCACTGATGCCTGGTATGAAAAAAGAATGGGCATGTTGTGGACCATTCGAAAAAATCTGATGGAAATTTTGGTTCATGCACAATTCTCTAACATCGAGCTGGCAATGTCACGGTTAAACAGCTTCCGGCGTCGATATAAGAAGTATCTGCTGAAAACTTCGGAGGAACGCGTGCTATTGTTTCTGAGACTGGTTGAAAAATACCTGTTAAAGCCCGATGTGGTTTTTGAAACGGCGTATAGAAAGGCTGTTTTAAACCAGTTGGGCAGGGTAGAAAATAACGATATCTTCACCTTGAGTTTTATTGCCTGGTTAATAGCACGCTGGGAGAAAAAAACAGCTTATAAAGTAGTTTTAACACTCATGCAGGATGGCAGCTATATGCAAGGGAAATAGTAACTAATGTCATAAACGGAAAAGCCTCGAAAATTTTTGACCTGAGGCTTTTGCTTCATTTGCGTAGCCCCACCAGTACTAGCGCCGAACCGCTTGACACCACTAATAAATTTTCCTCGTTTTAAATATTATTCCGTTTTGATGACTTAGCAGTAAACTCTATCTTAACAATAATATTGGGTTTGATAATGTCTATTTGTACATTCGTTTTCCAGATGACATCTTATCAAGCTTTAACAGATCTTCAATTAATTGATCAACTAAAAAAGGATGATGAGGGTGCATTTACCGAAATTTATCGTCGTTACGCAAACAGCCTTTCCGGTTTCGCAAGTGCTAAGTTGTACAATCTTGATGATGCGCGTGATATTATTCACGACGTGTTTGTGAAACTGTGGCAGGAAAGAAAACAGTTACAAATCACATCAAGCCTAAAGAGCTATCTTTTTACCATTACGCGATACGCCATTGTTGATAAGATCCGGAAAAATATCACCCAGGAAAAATATGCAGAAATGTTACAAGCATTACGCATCACTTACGAAGCTGGCATTGAGCAAATGATAGCAGCTAAGGAAATACAGCAAAACATCAATAAATCGCTCGACAAGTTATCGCCGCGTGTTAAGGAAATTTTTAAGTTAAGCCGCGAGGAGCATTTAAGCATTGCTGAGATCGCAGAGAAACTGCAAATCTCTGAACAGACTGTGAAAAATCAACTTACATCCGCTTTGAAATATCTCAAACAATCCCTGTTATCGTTATCTGCTACGGCCTATCTCCTTTGGCTTTTATCATAAATCCCTGTTAAAAAATATATTTCATTTTCTTATAGTACCCAAGTCTCATTCAAACGACTACTGTCAAATACTGATAGTAAATGAGTGGCAACGAAATGGAGGTTCTACTGGGACGATACCTGAAAGGTGAAACTTCGATAGCAGAAAATGAATTAATTGAGCGCTGGCTGGAAGAAAATGGCACTCCCAATTCTGAGTGGCAAACGCTAGATCAATCAAACAAAGATCAATGGCTCTCGGAACTATTTAGTGAGATTAAGGAAAGCATCCATGCTAACGAAACGAGAGTAATTGCTTTGCCTAAAAGGCAGAAAACACCATGGCTAAGTATTGCGGCTGCTGCTGCAATAATAGTTATCTCTTTTGCACTATACCTGGAATGGCCTGTACTACAAGGTAAGGTTAATCCTGCGCAATTTACTACACTGAATGTTCCGTTTAATCAAAAAAAGCAGGTGGAACTACCTGATGGTAGCCATGTTTGGGTGAATGCACAGTCGGTACTCAGATATCCTAAATCTTTCAATGGTAAAACAAGAGAGGTGTACCTATCAGGCGAGGCTTATTTTGATATCAAGCACAATGCCGTTAAACCCTTTATTATCCATACAGGTAATTTGGTTACTACGGTATTGGGCACCGCATTTGATATTAAGGAAGACAAAAATAAACACACGGTAGAAGTTACTGTAACCCGTGGCAAAGTTAGCGTAGCCAATGGCGATAAATTATTGGGAGTCTTAACCCCTAACCAACAAATTAGCTTTAATACTTCAAGAAACAGGGTAGTTAAGCAAAACGTAGATGCAAATCTGGTTATAGCGTGGCAACAACACGAGCTGCGTTTTGATGATGTTAGCTTTAGCGATGCCATTTTACAACTACAGCAGCATTTTAATGTAAACATCAGCTTTGCTAACGAAAAGCTTAAGGCCTGCCGTTTTACCGGCACCGCGCTAAACGGAGAAAAACTGGATCAAATACTCAAAGTGATCTGCACTTTCAATAATGCTACTTATCAAACCAAAGCAGACGGCAGCATCATTATTGATGGCCCGGGATGCAATTAATTAAAATAAGAATTTATAAATGAATAGATCTAAGCTTTTGGCAGGCTTTTATCCTCAAGGCAGGATAAAAGTAAAGACCTGTAAACCGACTGGAATCGGCTTACAGGTATCCCGGCAAAACCGGGGTTTTAAATAATCTGTGGTCACTTAAAACATTTAAAAGTATGAATATTTCTGCACAAATGCGGAAACCGGAGGCCTTATGTACGCGCCTCAAGGATCTAATAATATCGAACAAACAATTTATCTACCAGTTGATGCGTGTTAGCGTTATTGCAACAGTAATTCTTTTAACCACTTTACAGTTTCTAATGGCCACTGCTACTAAAGGGCAGGATATGCGCATTGATAAGGTAACCATGGGCTTGCGGGATGAAAGCCTGGCCGATGGGCTTAAAAAAATCGAAGAGCAAACATCCCTTCGGTTTTACTACCGGAAGGCAGATATCAAAGCACTTACCGGATTAAACCTCTCTGCAGATACCAGAACGGTGGAGCAAACTTTGAATGAACTGTTGCAAAATACTTTTTTCTCATTCAGGCAGATAGATGGTAACATTTTACTGGAAAGAAACGATCATCAAAACGGCTATGAAATCAAAGGCAGAATAGTTGATATCAATCATAAAGCAATAGAATTTGCTACTGTTAGTATCAGAAGAGCAGCAAATAATCAAAAAATCCAGTCAGCTCAGGCAGATACTGGAGGCTATTTTAAATTTACAATCCCCGAAAGAGGGAACTACCTGATCAGTGTTTCATCGGTGGGGACTGACAGTCTTTCAGTTGCATTAACCCTCTCAGATAAAAGAGTTGTACAACTACCAGATATCATCCTTAGTAACAATACAACGCAGTTAAAGCAGGTAACAATTGTGGGTAAGAAAGCCTTTATTGAGCAAAAGATAGACCGTACCGTGGTAAATGTAGGGTCCTTAATTTCGAACGATGGCGCTAATGCATTGGAGGTACTGGAAAAATCGCCCGGTGTGGTGGTGGATGGCAGCGGCAATATTAATTTCAAAGGGAAAGCCGGAGTATTGGTTCTTATAGACGGTAAGCCTACCTATCTCTCGGGCGATAACCTGATGGCTTACCTCAAGACTTTACCCGCATCGTCATTAGATCAGATAGAACTGATGGATAACCCGCCCGCAAAGTATGATGCCGCCGGCAATGCAGGGGTAATTAATATCAAAACCAAAAGATCAAAAGTGGCAGGGTTTAACGGCTCTTTCTCGGCCAGTTATGGACAGGCGCATTATGGCCAAACCAGCGAAAGCCTGAATCTAAACTATCGCGAAAATAAAATAAACCTTTTTGCAAACGCTTCTTATGGCGTAAACCGTATTTACCGGCAGATAGACATAGACAGGAATTATTTTGATGCCTCCGGTAACCCTACATCAGCATTTGAACAAACGCAATACATTAAAGCTAAAAGCAACAGTACCAACCTCAAATTGGGGATGGACTATTATCTGAATGCAAAGACTACCTGGGGCGTTGTGCTTACTGGTTTACTATCGCCCTCAACGTTAGATAACCCATCGGTTAATAATATTTTTGATGGTAACCACCAGCTCACTTCGGTAGTAGTTGCGCAGAATAATAGTAAAACCCATTTTAACAATGGTGGGATAAACCTTAACTACAGTCATCAGATAGATAGCCTGGGCAGGGTAATTACCTTTGATTTGGATTATTTGAAATATAACTCAAAGAGTGACCAAACGTTTTTCAACCAAACTTTTAATCCCGTCGGTGCATTAACAGGTACACAGGTTATAACCGATAATTTGCCTACCAATATTAATATCTATTCCGCGAAACTTGATTATTCGCACCCGTTAAAGAACAAAGCAAAATTAGATTTAGGTTTTAAAAGTAGTTACGTAAATACAAATAACGACGCCAATTACTTTGATGTTAATAACGGCGTAAGTACAATAAACTATAACCTGTCTAACCAGTTTTTATACAACGAAAATATTAACGCCGCTTATTTAAATTTCAGTAAATCATTTAACCGGTTTTCACTACAATCTGGCTTACGCTTAGAAAACACCAACTCAAATGGCCATCAGTTAGGAAACCAGCTTCATGCCGATTCTACATTTACCAGGCATTATACCAATGTTTTTCCAACCATTTTTGTATCCTACAAGCTAGATAGTGCGGGTACCAAAACAGTGGTGGCATCCTACGGAAGAAGAATTGGACGACCCTATTATCAGGATCTGAACCCATTTATCCTGGTAGCCGATCAGTTCACTTATTCGGCAGGCAACCCGTACCTGCGGCCCCAGTTTTCTGATAACTATAAATTGGCTTATAATTATAAAAGTTTATTTAGTGCTGCGCTATACTACAATCACATCAGCGATCTGCAAAATGAAATTGTAAGGCAGCAAGGCGCTGTTTTTATTGATGGCACCGGTAATATTGGTACCGCTACCTATTTTGGGGCATCTGTAAATATTGCCCTCGAACCTAAAAAATGGTGGTTCTTTAGTACCTATGTTCAGGTGTTTAGAAGGCATTATGAAGGCCAATTATACTCATCATATCTGGATCAGGGCTCAACGTTTGGGGAGGGAAATATGACAAATCAATTTACCCTGCCTAAAGGCTGGAGCATAGAGTTAAGCGGCTTTTATGTAATGCGCCGGGTAACCGGTCAGCAGGTTAACTACCCCACTGGGCAACTTAATGCGGGTATTCAAAAAAAGGTGCTTCATAATAAAGGGTCAATCAGGTTAAATGGAAGGGATATTTTGCATACCTATACATCAGATGGTGTAATCAATTTTATTCCGAACACCACTTCTTCCTTCAAAAATCGATTTAATTCACAGGCATTTACGCTTGGTTTTAGTTATAATTTCGGGAAAGCCCTTAATAGTAAAAAACGGAATACAGGAAGTGCTGATAGTGAGAAAGGAAGGGTGAAAAATTGATATGATCATAGGGGATAATCCTTGATTTTTTTGCTTAGTTTGATCTGACAGGACTCAGACTATGACCATAGCAGTTAATGTGCGAGCCCGACGAAATGCCGGGTGAAAGCAAAAAGCCTCAGTATTTCTAGAGGCTTTTCTTTCTGGGTAGCCCCAATCGGACTAATTTCGAACCATTTAATAACCGATTTGCAAATTTTTGCTAGGATATAAATGTGATTCGAATGGTATGGGAATCAGTAAAGCTTAGTGAAAACAATTTGATTATTTCGAACGATATTTTACAGAATTGAAGAAAATGGGAAAATTAAATGATTAGTGGTTCGAGTCCTGCGTTAATAGCCATTCCTGCAAAAAAAGCAAAATCATTTCAGATCAAATTACAATGGCTACCTAAAAGGAGTTAGCGGCAATCAGGATTTGTTAAGCATCTCGTGACCATTTTTATTATAAACATATTGCTAATTATGTTGTTGGTTTACATACAATTATCAAACTAATTCGGTTATTTAGCCTGCATACCCCTTTATTTATGAACGATAATAATAATAAGACCAGTTTTATAGTAGACGATAGCGACGCGCCTGTACCGGGCAACCCGGCGGAAACCGACAATATGCCCCATCTCGCTCCCTCGCCAAAAGGTAGATGGAATTTACTATCTGAAAATTATGACACCCTATCAAATACCAACAATAACTCTGAGCAGGCTAAGGTCAGTCCTGTAGTTGATAAAAAAGCAATGCTGTTTGAAAAGCCAGAGAGGCTAAAGTACCGTTGTGAGCAGCTAACCATTACCAAAGTAAATGGGATAATTGAAAATCATGCAGAAACAAAATCAGAATTCCAGATAAGAAAGGTGTTTGAAAATAATACGCCCATGATAGCTGTAGAGCTCACAGATTCTGTTACAACAGTATATCCCGAAAATTTACGCGAAGGCTTTAAACTTGTTGCAGATATAGATGAGCTTAAAAACAATGTAACCTTGTCTGTTAATCAAGAAACGGGTAAGCCATTAAATGTTGTTAATATAACAGATATTGAAAATGCATGGATAACGCATCGCAAAAAATTAGAAGATCAATATGCTTTTGTTCAATCCGATGAAACACGAAAGAATATTCAGACTTTTTTAGAGATGATGCAAAAGGGGATGACCAATGAGGGTTTGTTACAATACTATGCAACACAGCCTTTTTATGACTTGTTTTTCGGCAAATATTTGCTCAGCGATAAAATTGATCTGTACAGTGGCAATAAAATATATTACTCTCAATTATTTGACCTTTTGCCGGTTGAAATGAAAATTGACTCTAAGATAAAATTTGAAACCCCCGACACCATTACCGTAGCGATAAATAGTGATAGAACGGCAGATATAAAAACCACTACGCAAATTGAGCTGCTTTATGACCAAAGATTTAAATCATTTATAGGATACAAATTCAGCGACTATATATATCACCACAATACAGAATACACGGTTGATAAAACAACCAACGTTTTGGAAAATGCAGTTATAAATATTCATGAAGCTGTAAAAAATAACATAGAAGTTATTGTAGAGTATAAACTAAGGAGGATAGAATTATGAGTAGCTCGTATTTGCCATCAGGCGTATTGGTAAACTGTACCTTTATGACCAAAACAACGCCTAATCATCTTGGTGTTAATTATGATAAAGCATCTCCTTTCAACAAACATTCCAACGCAGTACTCCTGGATAAGTATGACAGGAAAATTGATCAAACCTTTATGTGCAAATCGCCGGCAAAGTTTTTTGGCGGTTTGGCCGCGTTGTGTGCTGGCATAGCACTTGCAGCGCTTGCAGCTATTGCAATTGCTGCAGTAACAGTAGGCACCGGCGGCATAGGCGGTGCTATTTTGCTTGGGGTTTTAATAACTTCAGGAGCCGGAGCGGTTGCTTTTACCGGAGTGGGGCTTTATAAGCAATCGCATCCGTGCGATTGTACACTTACGTCTGATTGGTTATTGTTTCATCCTTCGGTGAAATTTATAAACAATACTAATATAAATAACAATAATGCCATATTGAAAAGCTCTTACCTTAAATGCAGCGTAGGGGGGATAGTACAACCTTTTATTAACCCGGTAATTGCCAATGCCGTTGCCGGTAAAATTGCTGCCAATAATAACTCGGAAATAAACTGGCAGGTAGGCTCTCAGTTAGCCATTGGTTTTATTGGTGCAATTGCGGCTATCGATCCGTTTGATGCAAAAAAAGGAGAGTTAGGCACGGCAGGCACAGGAATAGGCATGGGGGTTTTTGGCGTATTTGCAGTTAAGGAATATTACAGGGATGAAGGGAATAAAACATCAACAAACATTTTTGGCCAAAAAGCCTCGGGGCAGGAAGTTGGACAGTCTGAAATTTCTGACCATTGGCTGGATAAGCCGTCCGAAGAAGAGAAAGAAAGCCCAAATTTGGTTGATTTAGGCGTTGACAACACTGTTGGCGGCGCTGGTGGCACCGGCGGGGGTGAAGCGGTAAGAGTTTTAGAAACAAATTCAGAATATCAGCAGCAAGCCGCTCAATGGGCAAGAAAGGCATTGGTAAGACAAGCTACAAATGCCCCGGCAGAAAGCATCGCATCGGCGCAATTAGCCAGCGACATTTTTTCAAGACAAAGCACCAAATTTGCATTTAGCTGGAAAAGTTTTGGAAAAGGCGCTGCCTTTGGAGCAATCGCCGCCCTTATTAATTTTAAAATCACAGAAAACATGCACGAGGAAGAAGGAAAAAAACTTTCAGATACTTTAAACGCAATGAAAGACGCCCGGGAAAGCGATAGCCAGAATAACATTGGGGTTGTTGCACAACAAAGTTAAAATGAAAAAATACGGCTACTTAATAGGCTATCTACTTGGAGCCTTTATATTGACCCCTTTGTTGATTCACTGGTATAATGGCAGCAAAGAAAATAAAGTAACTAACGCTGACATACAACAATATCTAAATAACTCAACAACAATAAAACTACATTTAAAGGCTGCTTTCCCCAATAATGGTGATTATGGAAAATACAGGGTATTGTATTCAAATAACCATATTCAAGAGTATAGTTATCCATTTTATTCAAAAGAATATTCAGCGTATTTTTCTATCAAAAATTACGTTTTAGGAGGATTATGGAATTTAACCATGGAGCGTACCAACTTTAATGACACAATAATTGCTTATGTAAATAAGGATGAATTACACAACAAAAGTATGGGTACGGCAACTATGCCGATACCGATATTAAAGATGTTTATCCAAGGTAAAGATTCAACGGTTTTATTCGGTAACGATAGCGTTAATTTAAATACTCCTCAAAAGCATTACTTATTTAATATCCATGAATACCTTATGTACAATATGAGTCATAAAGATTTTAACAGGATATTTAAAAAGTAGTGGAAACTAATAATAATGAAACGTTATAGCTATTTAATCGGATTTATAGTGGGCACTTTTATTCTTGCGCCATTGGTTATTAAACTGTATTCATATTTTCGGGTAAACCAGGTTATGGATAAAGATGTAACTACTTATATCTCAAACTCAGAAGAAATAAAAATTTTCTTAAACAAAAAGTTTGAACATAAGATGGCTAAAAGCTATAAAGATGGCTACAATTTTGTATCCACTTTCCCATTCTATTCAAAACAGTACTCGAAATACTTTGCCCTGAAAAATTATTTTAAATATGGTTATTGGGATTCGGCAATTGAACATGCCAATTTTAACTATGACATAATAGCTTATGTAAATAAAGACGAGATGAATAATCCGGATATGGGAACAGAAAAAAAACCGATACCGGTTTTAAAAATAATTATACCCAACAAAGATTCTATTGAAGTAGGAGATCGTGACACAGCAACTGCAAACATTTCCAACGTCCATCATCGTTTCAACGTACATGAATACCTTATGTATACCATGAGCCATCGTGATTTTAATAGAATGTTTAAAAAATAGTGTGAAAACTATTGATAATGAAAGAGAAAAACTTTTAGATACTTTAGATGACATGCTTACAGCCGGGAAGGCGATAGCAGAATAACATTGGGGTTGTTGCAAAAAAACAATGAAAAAATACGGATATTTATTAGGATATATTTTAGGAGTTTTTGTATTGACCCCTTTATTAATCTATTGGTATAATAGCAGCATAGAGAATAAAGTAACTAACGCTGACATAAAGAAATATCTTAATAATTCAATTACAATAAAACTACATTTAAAGGCTGCTTTTCCAACTAACCATAATTACGGAAAATATAGAAAGTTATATCAAAATGAATATTGTGAGGAATATACTTATCCATTTTATTCAAAAGAGTATTCAGCGTATTTTTCTATAAAAAATTATATTTCTGGAGGGTTATGGCCCTCAAAAATGGAGAGTACCAACTTTAACGACACAATAATTGCTTATGTAAATAATGATGAATTACACAACAAAAGTATGGGAACATCAAATATGCCAATACCGTTACTAAAGGTGTTAATCCAAAATAAAGATTCAACGAGTTTACTAGGTAGCGATAGTGTTAATCTAAATACTTCTCAAAAGCAATACTTGTTCAATATCCATGAATACCTTAAGTATACCATGAGCCATAAAGATTTTAATAGGATGTTTAAAAAATAGTATTCCTTTGATTTTTACTTAATTGTGCAATAACAATGAAACGTTATAGCTATCTAATCGGATTTATAGTGGGCACTTTTATTCTTGCGCCATTGGTTATTAAACTGTATTCATATTTTCAGGTAAACCAGGTTGTGGATAAAGATGTAACTACGTATATCTCAAACTCAGAAGAAATAAAACTTTTCTTAAACAAAAAGTTTGAACCTAGCGATGCTGAAACCTATAAAGATGGCTACAATTTTGTATCCACGTTCCCTTTCTATTCAAAACAGTACTCAAAATACTTTGCCCTGAAAAATTATTATAAATATGGTTATTGGGATTCGGCAATTGAACATGCCAATTTTAACTATGATATAATAGCTTATGTAAATAAAGACGAGATGAATAATCCGGATATGGGGACAGAAAAAAAACCGATACCAGTTTTGAAAATAATTATACCTAACAAAGATTCTATTCACATAGGAGATCGTGACACAATTCGTGCAAACATTTCCAACGCCCATCATCGTTTCAACGTACATGAATACCTTATATATACCATGAGCCATAGTGATTTTAACAAGATGTTTAAAAAATAGTGGAAACTATGGTAATAAAACATATAGTCAAGTGATTGGATATGTTGTTGGTATATTAATTCTTGGACCGTTATTAATAAAATTATTTTCATACTTTCAGGTAAATCACGATGTAGATAAATATGTGGGTAATTATATCCAAAATTCTCAAGTAATTCCTTTAGAATTAAATATTACGTATAACATGAACGACTTTAGAAAATATGTTTCCAGCTATAGGGAAAACCATTCATCAGGAAAATTTACCTTTTATTCGGAAAAGGATAAAAAGAATTTCGTTATACTTCAATATGGGTCTTCTAATGTATGGAATGTCACTATGTTTGAAAGAAAAACAGCTAATAAAATATTAGCAACGGTAAATCGTTCCGAGATGAGTGACCCATCCTTCGGAACAGATAAAAAACCAATAGCAATATTGAAATTTTCCATTGAGAATCTTGATCCTTCACTTGACTCCACCGTTTTAAATACATCCCAAAATCAATATCGCTTCAACGTTCATGAATATCTAATGTACACTATGGGCCATAGTGATTTTAATAGGATGCTTAAAAAATAGTGTGAAAACTATTGATAATGAAAGATCATCCAGATTTTGCGATAGGTGTAGTAATCAATTTACTCAAATCGTCAGAAATATGGCTTAAAATTAATGAGAAAATATTTGTGGGAAAAAACCGCTTGGACGCCGGTGTGTACCATTGCTTAAGTGTACCTTTTAAGTTCCAAGGTACACACAGTACTTATATCAAAAAAAAAGGCCTTTCAGATTGCTCTAAAAGGCCTTTTACTTCATTCAGGTAGCGGGAACAGGACTCGAACCTATGACCTTCGGGTTATGAGCCCGACGAGCTACCAACTGCTCCATCCCGCACTATCTTTTTGTTGAGTACAAAGGTACGATAACATTTAACATTTGCTGAATAAATATGTAACAGTAAGGTAATAATAGCAAAGCCGCCCTGATACAGAGCGGCTTTATTATTAAAATTAAAATTTACGATGCGCTTTTAACCTCGCCTTTGTAACCAGGGCTATGCACTTTCATATAATTATCGACAGAAAAAGGCCCCGAGCCTATTACCCAAAACATAACCAGCAGCATAAAAACCAGTATGGATAGCCAGAGTTCTGAGTTGAGGAAGGTGAGCCCGTGGGTGGCGTTCACAAAAAATATAGCGCCCAGTAAAATGGGGATCTGGATAACCACGGCAAAGCGGGTAACCAAGCCCATTATAATTAGGGCTCCGCCTACAATATGCACAAATGCTACCACGTGAATTACAACCATAGCCATAAGCCCCGAAAATCCGAATGCGTTGTTTTGTAATACCCAGTCTTGCTGTATGTTGGTTTGGCTTATAAAAGAAATGCCTTTGCACAAAATAAGCACGCCCAGCAGCATCCGTACCACATCCAGCCATTTGGCATGGTGCAGGTCGCCCCAGTGTTCAACTTTTTGAACGGTATTCATAAAAACCTCCTTGTTTTAAGATGTTATATTGGTATAATGAAGTTACACGTTAATAAACTTAAAATCAATAGTTTTCAATCTTATTGATAAGATAACAACTTGTAAGGCAGGTGGTTTTAGGTGTTTTGAATGAAGGCCTATCTACCGGTAGTTTTGTGGAAAAATGCGGATTGTTTTTACATATCGCCCCAGGTAATGCGGTTTTAAAGTAGTTTCGGTAACGCCATAAGCCTTGCCCGATGTAGAGTGGATAAAGGCAACGTCGTTATTAACATTTGATACAATAATGCCCATGTGCCCAACCGTGCGTATGGTGCTATCGGTACCGGTAAATAAGACCAGGTCGCCGGGCATCGCATTTTTTATATCAATTTCTTGCTGCACGTTGGTGAAATCAACAGAGCTTCTGGGGACTGTGATGCCGAAATGAGTAAAAACACAAGTAACAAAGCCCGAACAATCGAGTCCTTGCTGTGGGTTGCTCGAACCATATTGATAAGGTGTGCCGATTAAAGATTCGGCGAAATTAATTAATTCGGCAGGTTTGGTTTTGCCGGTGGAAATACTGGTTGTGGATATTGATGTTTGATGATGGCTGCTGTTTGAAGATGTATTAGTATCGGTAGTTGCAGATGCGTTATCCGGATCGTTACAGGATAAAATACCGATGACTAAAATATAAAGCCAGCAATTGAGTTTCATATACTGTTAAGACACAGAAATGTCTGTATTGTTCAATAGTTAAACATTATAAGCTTTTCGTGGTTTCAATCTAATAATAAGATCATCTACAATTTGAAATCAGAACTACATACCCGATATAAATTTTTACTGCTGTTTATGTTCTTTACAGGCATAAACTATGCTTCTTTTGGACAGGTGGCAACCGCAGTTGATTCGCTGAAAAGAGACTCCTTACACCATGTTGCATTGGTTGCGCAACAACAGGAACGAGCTGTGCTGGCTAAGCAATACGATTTTGGTAATCTGTTTCACGATATTTTCACACCGCATAAAAAAGCCGATTCGCTGCATAAGCCATCAGGTATTACTATCATTCCCAATATCTCGGCCAACCCTACTATCGGGTTCCAGGTGGGGGTAAAGGCTGTTGCAGGGAGAAAATTAGGAAATGACCCTAATACATTTATGTCGGTAGCAGCAACATCAGCGTCTATCACCACTAAGAACATCATTTACTTTTACATCAACCACAACATTTATACACCGGGTAATAAGTGGAATTTTCAGGGTAATATCGTGGTAGCTAAAACGGTGACGCCTGATTTTGGCCTGGGTATTGGTAAAAGTGTTGCCGGAGAATCTACTGCTGATGAAGTGCTGGCCAACCCCAATCGCAAGGTGCGGGTGTTTAACTCCATGTTTTACAACGTAAGGGAAAAGGTTTATAAAGAGGTTGCCAAAGGCTTGTTTGTTGGCGCAGGTGCATCTTTTGAGGTGAGAAAAAGTATTGATGAAAAAGATACGAGTGCACTAACGCCCTATAAAATTTACAACCAGGAACACGGATTTAAAAACGGTAGTTACTCGGCAAACGGACTGCTATTTAATCTGCAGTATACTTCGCGCGATAACCAGAACCGCGCTTATAAAGGTATTTATGCCGATGTGGGTATACGGGCTAACCAAACCTGGATGGGTAGTACAAAAAGCGCACTACAGGTCACTACCGATTTTAGGAAATACTTCAGCCTGTCTGAAAGCAGCCCCGAAACCGTGCTGGCCTTTTGGAACTGGGGATCATACTTAGTGAGCGGTAACGTGCCTTACCTCGAGTTGCCCGGTACCGCCCGTGATGGTGCTTTTAGGAGCGGCCGTGGTTATACTTCGCAATATTTTAAGGGAACACAGTATAACGATACAGAAGCAGAATTTCGCTTCCCGATAACGGCCAATAAATTTTTGAGCGGTGTTGCTTTCGGTAACTTGCAAACGGCTAATGACGAGCAGGGGACTAAGTTATTCCAGACATTTCAGCCCGGTTATGGAGCAGGTTTGCGGGTGTTGTTTAACAAGGCCACACGCACCAACCTGGCGCTCGATTATGCCTTTGGTAAATTTGGTAACAGAGGCTTCTTCCTCAATTTGAACGAAGCTTTTTAACGCCTGATATTGTCGCAATTGCACCCTTGAATTGTCTGTTTCTTACCTGAGGCATGCATCCGTTTTCATGTAATTTAGTTTTACAATTAAAACCATCGATCATGAAAATAGTAAGGGTGCAATACACCACCACACAAGCCTACGCCGCCATTAATCAGGAAAACATCAGGCAGGTTGTGAATGAACTGAACGCGCTTAACCACCCCGGCATTAAGTACAGTACTTATTTGCTGGAGGATGGAAAAACGTTTATGCACTTCGACCAGTTTGAGAATGAAGAAGCACATGAGCTACTAACATCGCTCGCATCATTCAAAAAGTTCGCCAGCGAGTTAGAGGCAAGCGGACTGGAGGTTGAACCCAAGCTCGAACTGCCAACCTTAGTAGCATCAACAGAAACTTTCTGGGAGTAAACTACACCGGTTTTATAGTGCCTTGGGCATTGTAAAATTCGCCGCCGGGTTGTGTCCAGTTAGAGTAGATGATGCCTTTCTCATAATCCTGCACCTGCGTTACGGTGGTGCCGCTGGCCTCCTGCCAGGTGGCCATCAATACATGTGGGCGTATTACTGTTAGTTTAACGGCTACGGTTTCTGTGGTATTGTCTTTCGTTCCCTCTTTTTCGGTGATGGTAAAGGTTAGCGAAGTTTCGCTCTCGAAATGTAGTACGGCTTTAGCCATGCCAAAATCTACCAGGTATTCTTTTCCGATGTTGTCCATAAGTTTTTGTTTTGATAGCATGAAGTTCGGTAGGAAATACGGAAACACAAGCCTGCATAAGCGACATATTGCGGGTGCATTTGGGACATTGAAAAAAGCTGTTAAATTTGCCGTACCCCAATTAACCAAATTTACTGCTACCACTTAATGACGAATACCCAGCCAGGCGCAAGCATCCTGAAAACGAAACAACACTTTGAAATCCTCGACGGGCTAAGAGGCGTTGCTGCCATTGCCGTGGTAACCTTCCATTTTATGGAATGGGCCATAAGCGACTACAGCAAAAACTTTATAGGGCACGGGTTTTTGGCGGTAGATTTCTTTTTCTGTTTATCAGGGTTTGTGATTGCTTACGCTTATGACGACAGGATTGGAAAAATGGGTGTGCTCGCGTTCTTTAAAGCACGCATCATCAGGTTGCATCCATTGGTTGTGCTGGGTTCTGTATTGGGTTTGCTCGCCTTGTATTTCGACCCTTTTAGTAGCGGCCCCGTAGTATACAGTACGGGTAGGATTATCCTGATATTTCTTTGCTCGGCCCTGCTTATTCCCTTTCCATTAATGGCAGACCGTTCGTTTAATTTGTTTGGGTTAAATGCCCCGTCGTGGTCGTTGTTTTGGGAATATGTGGCCAATATTGTTTACGCTTTTGTGTTGAGCAAACTCAACCGAAAATGGCTGTTGGTGCTTGCTATACTTGCAGCAGTCTGGCTTTGCGTGGTTGGTTACCGCGCAGGCAACTTAATGGGCGGCTGGAGCGGCGGCACCTTTTGGGATGGCGGCGCGCGCATCTCCTTTTCGTTTTTAGCAGGTATGCTGGTTTATCGTTCCAACTGGATCATCAAAAACAATCTGGGTTTCATCGGCCTGTCGTTTTGGTTGCTGTTGGCTTTCCTGTCCCCATTCTCCACCTGGAACTGGCTAACCGAACCATTGATCATCATCATCTACTTCCCGTTATTAGTTTCACTCGGTGCGGGTGCAACGTTATCGGAAGGCTTTAAAAAGATCTGCAATTTCTCGGGCAAAATCTCCTACCCCCTTTACATGACCCACTACGCCGCATTATGGATGTGGGGCAACTACTACGGCAGCCACAAGCCTGATGCTGTGCACATGTTTTATATCATTTTACCGAGCATCATACTATTAATAGGCTTTGCCTATTTAGTTATGAAGTTTTATGATGAGCCCGTGAGGCGGTGGTTAAGTGAGAAGAGAAAAAGAATGGGTTAATCAACTATAAATATGTAAAATCTAACTCAATCAGGTGTTTGAATTTTTGCAGAATAATATTTAACAAACCATGCTGGGACTTCGGTCTCAATTATTGCATCCCATTCTTTTTTTCCCGCTACAACTTTAAAGTGGGCAAAAGGTTTAAAGTCACGACCAGTTCCAGAGTTATCAAAGAAATAAGTTTGATACGAAATCTGGGCCGCTTCGAATAATAATTCCAAAGCACGTGTATAACGGCTGATAATTTTGTCAGTAGAAACCGCATGACCGCCTTGTTCTGTACGGGCTTGTACTCTTGATATGTTAATGTCTGCTGACTGAGTGCAAACAAAGTACAAATAAACCTTATATCCTGCAGCAACCGCTTCACGCATTATATCAAGTTTTGAAGGGTGCGAAAAGACAGTTTCAAAAGAGAATTTTTTACCCTCCATCAGTAGCTTTTTGCGTAGGTAATCAGCTATAATCTGAGCAAGTCTTTCAGATTCTTTAGCATTAGTACAATGGATTTCATTGTCTATAATCTTAAAGGAATTTTCAAACTCATCCTGCTTAAAATTTTCATTAATTAACCCAGACTGAGTAACAATCGATTGAAATTCATTGATTGAAATTTCAAAATCAAATGATGTTAGTGAATAGCCATTAGAAGTAAGTAGTGCTTGATTAATATCATCTGCATTTATGTAATAGCCAAAGTCAACATTTTGATTGTTAACCTTATAATCGCGAATGAATTGAATTACAGAAGTTTTGCCCGAACCATTTGGCCCCGCAAAAACCCTGAGCCGGCGGTTCCGGGTATCGGCCATATTAATCTAAAATAATTGGGCCAATATTTTCGGAAGTGTCTAAAGGTTTAATCTTTTCGGTCAAGCCATTTGGAAATTCTTTCATAAGCCAGCCATCTCGAGCTACTACAATATAGCCAACAACATTCATTGTTTTTTGAGCAGCTTGTCTCATTCCTTTCCTTGTGGCTCTTTCAACTACCCTTTTGGTCAAATATGCTTTTTCTGTAGTTTCCATAGTTAAATATACGAAAAAATTATGCGTTAATATATTAACGCATAATTTGAATTATGTATTTCATATAAATAAAATAATCTACCTATTCATTCCTCTAATCATACTCAAAACACCGCGTATAATAATTTATCACAATTTCAAATTCTTTATCGGTGGCCCCACCCGTTTAAAACCATACTCTTCCCTGAATTTATCCTGCTCGGCCTCGCTCTTACTTTTAAGGGCACCTTCGCTTACTTTGGCAAAAAACTCTTCCATCTTTCCGGCAGGTTGAAAAAACTGTAAAAGCCTGCCTTCACCTTCGCCTATTTTGGCAAAGCTGTGTGGTACCATCCGCGGACCAAAAACACTATCGCCTGTTTTGGCATGGTAGGTTGTTTCGCCAATTTTGATTAAAAACTCGCCCTGTAATACATACCACCATTCGTCTTGCGCAAAATGGACGTGATGAGCTGGCCCACCTTCCTTAACCCGCGACGATTCATAAGCATACACATCACCGTCGGTATCGGCGGTAGATACTTTGGTGAGAAAAGTATCTCCTTCGAAAAGCGTAATAGCTTTGCCTGTGCGGCTTTTACCAGTGTCAACCATAAATCCCGAATTTACCCTGAACTTTGAGATGCTTTTAGCAACAAGACTGATTGGTGTTGCAATAACTGCGCCGACAGCTAAACACGATTTGAGAAATGATTTTCTTTCCATAGAAATAATTACAATAAGGTGTAGTATTAATATTGCCATTGTGGATGGCGAAAGGAAGGGCAAAAACTAATAAGAGGATAAATAAAAATAAGGCTATTGGTATTAATATACAACTATTTAGCTGAATTTTATTGGGGGTTTGTTTCACTAAAATTAAGCGGAGTGCCTCAGCATAACCGCTTTTTCCAGGGGGCTTCACTAACTATTCCTCGCCCTGATCATACTTAAAAACACAGGCGTAATACCAAGATAGGATGCGATCTGTTTCTGAGCTATCCTTTGCTCCAGTTTGGGGTATTGCTGGTGGAAAAGTTCGTAACGTTCTTCGGCAGATTTAGAAAGGTTGGAGGTGATGCGTTGCTGGTAAAGGTTGAACCCATTTTGTGTGAGGATGCGGAAGAAGCGTTCGAGTTTAGGGACCGCTAAATAAAGTTCTTCTAACACATTGTAACTGAAGTAAAATACTTCGGTATCCTCCAATGCACTGATGGAATAAAACGCAGGCCTTTGATTAGAGAAGCTGGCTATATCTACAGCCCACCAGTTTTCGGGGCAAAAGAGAATGTTGTGCTCCTCGCCCTGCTCATCGGTATTAAATGTACGCAGGCAACCTTTGTTTACAAAGTAGATGTTTTTACAGGTTTCGCCGGCATCAAGTAATATGGTGTTTTTCTTTATCGTTTTGTGCTGCAGTTTAGTTTTGATGTGCTCTGCCTCGGCAGCATCAAGCACAATGTGCATGGCAAAGTTGGCAAGTATGAGCTCGTACATTTTACGTTTTCGGTAAATATAAAATGTACAGCTCATAAATTACTTAGAAGAAGCTTACAATGCGGGTAATCTTAAACTCGCTGTTAAACTCAAAGTAGTCGAACCCATCTTTAGTGCCTTCGGGTAAATGCACCTGCCAGTTGTAACGGCCAACATTATGGTGATGCTCTGGCTGGGTTAATACCGAGAAAGTACGTGTAGGAACCATATATAACGACACTTGTGCCAACGCTGCAACGGCATCTAACCCTGCTATATCATAGTTTGGGTCGGTGTAGGTGGCATCTGCCGCCCAGCATTCGCCAAAAGCGGCTTTAAACTCGGCCAGGGTATGGTTGTTCCAGGCATTCACATATTTTCCGATCATTTCTTCAACTGATGCTGTCATATTCTTTTGCTTTTTAGTGTATACAAAAGAACATAGCCCCGGCCGCAATAAAATTAAAGTAGTTTAATAAATGAAAATAGTAAGGCTTACTTACTGGTGCTCTTTAACGCCCAGTAAACCAGCACCGGTTGAAACAGTAAGCGTACAAATCTTTTCTTATCAGTATCTAATCCAAATGCACTGCGATGATGTGTGTATTGAGAAATATTACCCGGAAATACTGCGGTAAAGAAACCTGCTGCAACCTGCCCTACTTTCTCTTCATATTTTTCGGGGGTAAATACCAGGGCGCTGCCTAAAGCAATTTCGGCAATGCCCGAATAAACTACGGTATCATCTACCTTTAATGGTACCCAATCTGGCACCTGCGCTTTAAACGCTTTACGGGCGAAGGTTAAATGGCTGATGCCTGCAAATATTAAGTTGGCTCCCAGCAGGATGCGGGCAGCTTTTTTGATGGTTTCTTCTTTCATGGTTGGGAGTAGTACAAATACTATTCCATGAAAGGATTTGAGAGAATCTGCAATTCTGATTCACCTAAATCTTCACCCCTTGTGAACGGTTTTGCAAAACGCACAGGCTGTAGTGTTTCCCTATTATAGGGGAAAGCAAAGGCAGTGCTAATGCTACCAACTTTAATAAGAGGTATAAATGAGAGAAAGTTCTTAACGCAAAAACGCCGCGATTGTTAACCGCGACGTTTTCCTATAATGTGTGATAATGCGCTTAAGCTTTCTTCATCAAATAACGTTTTCTCAACCATTCGCGCACGGGTTCATCGTAAAATTTAAGGCACACCCAGGCAATGGCAACAGCCGCAATAACCAGCAAGGCTCCAATCTGCATGCCGTAACCAATCGGTATTTTATTATCACTCACCCAGGCGGTGTAGGTATAAATTAAGGCATAGTGGGTAATGTAAATAGGGTACGATATATCGCCCAAAAACTTACAGGCCTTTTTAGCAAAGCCGCCTGTAATATGGCCGCCTGCACCTAGGGCAACAATAAGTGGAAATATCAGGATGATAGAAAATGATTCGTATAAGCCGTTCATCCATAAGGTATGTTCGTCACCAATTCTTGGGATAGCAAAAACTACGATAAGCAACAAGCTACATATGGTAAATGCATTTTTAATATGGATCAGTTTACCCATACGGCATAGCAGTATACCTGCAAAAAACGGGTACAGCAAACGGGTGAAACCAATATTCAGTTGCTCAGCATTAATGCTCCATCCGCCAATAACATCGCCATTGGGACCCCAAACTAAATAGTGTAACAGTAGGGCAGCAAATAGCACTACAAACACAGCCAGTACTTTTTTAGAAAACCTGCGGAACACCAGTGCATAAAGTATGTTAGCAATGTATTCGAAAAACAGCGACCAGGCCGGTCCGTTCAATGGGTGCATTTCCTGCCAGCCACGAATATCCATCGACATTGGCAAGGGCAACATAGTAAAGCCAACCAGCATCACCAGCAGCATTTTCCAAACTGGTGTTTGGTTAATGAGCGGCCACAAAGCACCCCCCTGTGTATAAAAGAATATAGCCCCTATAATAGTACCCATAATAACCATGGGCTGCAGTCGGATGAGGCGACGTTTATAGAAATCCCACTGCGTCATTTTGCCCCAGCGGTCGTCATAAGCATAGGCCACCACAAAGCCCGAAAGCAGGAAAAAGAAATCGACAGCCAGGTAACCGTGGTTAATGACCTGTTTGAAACGTGTACCAGAGTAGGTTTCTAAAACGTGGAAAATAACTACGATGATGGCGGCAACACCGCGTAACCCGTCGAGGATTTCATAATGATTTTTTGTTTCGAGATAGGCCGGGGCTTTAGTCGTCATTGGATGGTTAAATAGCTTAAATTGGTTAAAGGTTGTGCCTCCATTACAAATCAAAAAGGCGAATCAATATAATTGGTTACCGCAACACGGGGTATGGTATTGCGTTTATTCGACGCAATAATAATTAAAAGTTTTTCTTCTGCAAGCGAAGGCGTTAAATTTCTTTCTGTCTATAAAACTGTTACGCTTTGGTTAGCAAGCTATTGCCCCGATTTATTACATTTGAGTAAAACCTGATTACCATGAGCCAGATCAATAAAGAAGATGTTAAACAAGAGGTGTTTGACCTTTATGATGATTATGCGCACAGCCGCCTCGACCGCCGTGCGTTTATGCAAAAACTATCTCTTTATGCTGTTGGCGGTTTAACCGTGCCTGCGTTAATGAGTTTCCTGATGCCCAATTACCAGGACAACATACAGGTTAAGGCCGATGATGCCCGCTTAAAATCAGAATATATTAATTATAATTC
>CAHJXH010000045.1 GCA_903644075.1 Sphingobacteriaceae bacterium
TTTCTTGGTACTTCTTTCTTGCGGAAAGAAAGAAGTACATCCACTGACGATTAATAATTCATAATGCCATTCCTAATGAAAAACGGATTATCGAGCGACTCTGTACAGTCGGGGGTTGCTTTCCCGAAGTAAATTCGGGATAGGCCGTACCTCAATGACGTGCTGGACGCCATTCCTAATGAAAACTGATTTCTGCGTTATTGAAGTTACTGCTAATCGGTCTGAGATTGCTTCGTTCCTCGCAATTGACGCGCCGGTTGGGTGGCGCTGTAGTACAGCTCGGTATCTTGTTTCCTGTCTCTTGCTTCTTGCCTCTCTTTTAACTTATTTTGATACATTTAGGTATTTAATCCCCTTTATGAAAAATTACTTGTTCTTAGTTCTCGGCCTGGCATTCAGTAGCTTTGCTTTTGCCCAGGCAGATACCTCTCAAAAAGTTGATGCAGCTACGCGAAACAGTGCGGCTCAACAGCAGAAGCCTTATGTGATCATGATCTCGATAGATGGTTTTCGGTATGATTATGCAACGCTTCACCATGCTGATCATCTAAAAGAATTGGGCGAAAAGGGTGTGCATGCCGAGTCGATGATCCCGTCATATCCATCATTAACGTTCCCTAATCATTATGCATTGGTAACGGGTTTGTACCCTGCACATCATGGACTGGTGCAGAATTACTTTTACGATCGTAACTTCAAAGCATTTTATTCATACAAATCAAAAACTGCTACCGAAGGTAAATGGTACGGCGGTACACCGATATGGTTGCTTGCCGAGCGCCAGAAAATGCTGTCGGCAAGTTTTTACTGGGTAGGATCTGAGGCTGATATTCAGGGTCAGTATCCAACTTACTATTATAAATATAATGAGCAAATCGGTATTCACGACCGCATCCAAACCGTGGTGAATTGGCTAAAACAACCGGAAGATCGTCGCCCGCACCTTATCACTTTCTATTTCCCGGAGGTAGATCACCAAGGTCATAAATACGGACCGGATGCACCGGAAACCGATAAGGCTGTCCATTTTGTTGATTCGGCTATTTATGAGCTGACTAAAGCCGTTAATGCAACCGGATTAAAGAATGTAAATTTTGTAGTGGTATCAGATCATGGCATGACATCAATTGATCGTAATCACAGTCCGATCACACCGGCTATTGCTTTGGATACCAATAAATTTATTAGGGCTGACGAAGGTGTGTTAATGCATCTTTACGCCAAAGATCCGTCTTATATACAGGCAGCTTATAACGAAATTAAAGCAGAAGCCAAAGATTATAAAGTTTACCTTCGCGATGAATTACCTGCCGAATGGCATTACAGCACTAAGGACGATAAGTATAACCGCATCGGCGATATTGTACTGGTACCCAATTGGCCCGAGTCATTTAATTCACAACATCGTAAGTTAGATCCCGGGGCGCATGGTTATGATCCTTATGCGGTGAAAGATATGCACGCTATTTTTTATGCCTGGGGGCCGAATTTTAAGAAAGGTTTAACCGTTCCAACTTTCCAAAATGTTGACGTTTCCCCGATGGTAGCACAGCTGCTAGGATTGACTTACACGGATAAGATAGACGGCACTAAAGAATTAGCTGATAAAGTATTGGCGAAGAAATAAACGCTAATCATTATTACCTATATAAAAAAGAAAGGCTTCCCGAATTAACGGGAAGCCTTTCTTGATTTAATAAAAATATACTTAGTACTTATTTGGCCGACTTGTTATACAACTCGTTAAATAACATTTTGAAGGTATTATGCGATTGTCCGCGGAAAGTGATCTCCGGTCCGAAGGCATATAGCGTGCCGTTTCCTACCGGAGCGGTAAAGGCGGCCACACCATCTTTCAGATATTTTTGGCCCCATGCCCAGCCGCTGCGTAATGGTTTGTCGGTAGCATACCAGGCAAGCGGTTTAACGCCTTTAGCGGCTGCATCGGCATCCAGTTTAAATACAGGGCTGCTGTCAAAATCAACATCAGCTTCATTAAACATACCCCAGTTGGCAGGTTGTGTGGTATCAACAGATACACGCAGCACGCTGCCCGGGATATAGAATTTATCGCCAGATAGTGCTTTGTCGTCACTGCCCGGTTCTACCAATGCATTTTTAACAGGCAAGTCTAACTGGTAAGCCAGGTTGGTACTGGTACCAATGGTAACAACATTACCGCCTGCCTCTAAAAATGCCTTTAGCTGAGGGATTGATTTCTCGGTAGTGATACGTCCCGGCATAGCGCGGTATTCTTCCGGCAAATCTTCCGGTTTTGGCATGCGGCCGAAAAACTCACCGCCGCCATTACCTGCGCCGCCGCGTTTAGCAGGGATAGCACCGCCAACAAATACAATCACATCGTATTTAGCTTTTAGGTTACCACCGTCAATCTCCTGCGGATAAATGAGTTTGAAAGGGAAATGGTATTGCTCCATCATCCAACGGATCCAACCCGATGGGATAGAACCTCCATAAGTATCCCAAACCGCAATACGTGCCGGGCTAATTTTAACCAGGTCTTTTGGCTTTTTATTGGCTGCAATTACTTTAACACCATATCCTGGTGCCGATTTTTCTAACTCGGTATAAGCAACTTTATCAGTAGCCGGTACATAGAAAGTGCCTGCAGTGGCATCTGATGCACCTTGCATGCTATTTTTAACACGATAAACGGCTACACCTTTATTCAGCAAGTCATTTACTACAATGAACGAATTATTAACGTTACCACTTAACAAATATCCATTTTTAGCAGCTGATGGTACCGTAGTAGTTGGTGGGTTTTGCAACTGACCGTAAGGAATTCGCTCGAACGGACCGGTAAAACCATCCAGAATACGATCGAAAGTTACACCCATTTGGAAAGCCAGCGTCCAACCTGCAATGTCATACGGGCGGATAGGAGGGCCTCCAGGATATTGGAAATCATTCGGGTGATCTTGTGGTTCAAACATATCGATCACGTGTGCACGGAAAGCCTGGTCGGTTTTAACAATGTATGATCCGGCCGGATATTGTTTGCCTGCAACAGTAAATGGGGCAGTTGCTTTTTGAATCAGGATACCAGATTTGATCAGCGCGTTAATAAATTTAACAGTCGTAGGGAAATCGGGTTGATTGGTAGTGATGATATAACCGCGCGGATCGCGCAAAGTAGGGTTACGCAATACCGAATCGAAATATTTAACCGGGATATTCGGGCCACGGCCTTCGCCACCTAAAGTTACAGCGCCACCGCGACGGCCAGCACCTTCGGCAGGGGCTGGTTTGTTTTTCTCGTAAAGTGCGGTAATGGCTTCAGCACGTTTAGGCGATAAAGTCCAATAATCTGCGCTGCCATGCTCTATCGAGTTTTTACCCATACGATATGAGTTGAATAATAACTCATCGCGGTTACGTACCGCATAATCTAACACAGCAAAGTTAAGCGAAACCGAGTAATCGATAGATTGCTTGTAGTGCCAGGGCTGCGGCGTAATAGGGAAAGGCGTATTACTGCTCGGGATCAAACGGTCTGGTACCAACGGAATTTCGGATGGTGTTGGGCTACCAACAATTTCGGTAAGCAAACCAACCATGTTATGGAAATAGGCAGTGGTACGTAAACCACCGTTCCACCAGGTAGAAAAACTGGTGCCGTTACGCTCGGTATAACCGGGTTTGTTTTCGGCATTCAGGCGGCTCACCATGGCTGCGCCAACACCGTCAATACTGGTCATCAACAATGGGTCGAACACATAGTTAAACGGATCGCGGTATGGCGGGCCTGCTACTACAGATCCCGGAGGGCCTGCCTGGTGGTGGTTGTAAATAATTTCGGGCATCCACTCCAGGTATTGCTGGCGGGCAATGTTCTGGCTTTCTTTCATATTCATGATAAAAAAGTCGCGGTTGTTATCGTGGCCAATGTATTTTTCCCAAAGGCGCGGCACGTTCATGTTACGTTTTTTAGGATCTTTTTCGCTCATGTACCAGTTGGCTACCAGCTCTTGTCCATCGGGGTTGGCATGTACAAAAAGGATGATGGTATTGTCTAATATCTCCTTCACCTGCGGGTCTGTGCGGGTTACCATTTCGTAAGCAGTCTCTAATAACTGGTGCGAACCAACGGTTTCGCTGGCGTGCAAACCTCCATCAATCCAAATAATGGCTTTGCCTTCATTGGCCAGTTTATGAGCTTCGTCATCACTTAAACCTTCGGCACGCGAAAGTTTTTGGGCAATGGCTTTATACTTATCCAGGTGCTTTATGTTTTCGGGAGAAGACACAATGAGCATAAACTGGTGGCGGCCTTCTTCGGTTAAACCAATATCAACATATTTTGCTCTGGGAGAAGTGGCCAGCTTTTTAATAAAAGCTTCACTTTGGGTGTAATTGGCCAATTGGTAATCATCACCAATGTTAAACCCAAAATGCTCTTTGGGGGTGGGGATGGATTGTGCACTGGCCATAGAAACGGCCAACAGCATGCACGAGACATAACCGGTAAATTTGCGCATCGTATTTAGTTTAGAGTAATTATTAGCCCAATTTATGGATTTGGCACCTAATTATGTTGTAACTTTTTTGAAGCACATATAGAGTTGGTATTTAACTTATTATTAATTAAAGATTATATTTATCATCGCTGATGTCTTAAATATGAGTAATATCACATCCTAAGCATAATCTATTACGTATAAACAATAAATATCTCTTTTTAACCAATTGTATGATTAGCGGCCACCTTGTATTTAAAGGTATGCGCGTATTAATAGCATTTTTATTAGTCGTGCCAATGTTTAGCTATGCCCAGCCCAAAACGCTGAAGGTAGAGCATATTGGTACGCAGCAAGGCTTGTCGCAGGTTAACGTAAGCGCAATTATTCAGGATAGCAAGGGCTTTATATGGGTAGGCACACGCGATGGCCTTAACCGTTATGATGGCTACAAATTTATTACCTACAGGCACGATACTAACGACCCTTACAGCATTAGCGCCAATTTTGTGCAGGATGTGGTTGAGGATAAAAATGGCAACCTTTGGATTGCCACCCAAAGCGGCGGGCTTAATATGTATGACAGGAAAACAGATCGTTTTTACCGCTACCAGTACAATGCCCGCGACCCCAAAAGCATCTCCAGTAATGTAACTAATAAATTGGCTTTAGATGATAAAGGTAATTTATGGATAGGTACACAAAAAGGAGGTTTAAATTGCCTTAACCTGGAGACCAAAAAGTTTAGGCACTTTATGCATACCGAGTACGATGTTAACAGCATAAGCGATAATAACGTGCGTGCGGTGTATATTGATACCAAACATCGCCTTTGGGCGGGTACGCTTAATGGGTTAAATTTATACGATCCCAAAACGCAGGGCTTTGTTAAGTATCAGCATAAAGATGGCGATGCCAAAAGTTTATCGAGCAATGCAATCAACTGCCTTTTTGAAGGGAGCCAGCATCATTTATGGATAGGTACGCAAGATAAAGGCCTCAATGATTTTGACCCGGTGACAGGCAAGTCTCAATCGTACTTATATAATGAAAAGGCCAATAGCGTACCCAGCAATACTATATATGCTATTAATGAGGACAATGATAACAACCTGTGGATTGGTACAGAAAACGGCGGACTGAGCATTTACAACCGGGCCGAAAAGCAGTTTCATAACTATAAGCATGATGATATAGATAACACCAGCCTTAAGGGTAATTCTTTTTACTCGATCTGTAAAGACCGCATGGGTAATATGTGGCTTGGCGCATTTAGCGGCGGCATTAATTTGTTTAAAAGAAGCACACTTAGTTTTACACTTTACAAGCATACATCTGATCCTAATAGCCTTTCTAACGATTTTGTGCTCGATATTAAGGGCGATAAAGAAGGCAATATTTGGGTTGGTACAGACGGAGGCGGCCTAAACAAGCTCGACCCCAAGACCGGGAAGTTTACCGTTTATCAGCATGATGAAAATAATGATAACAGCATAGCCGGTAACTATGTGCTTAAAGTTATGCAAGATGCCGACGGCGATATGTGGATAGGTACCTGGGGAAATGGCGTTAGTATTATAGACCATGCCACACACAAAGTCACCAACCTAAAGCACGATGCTAATAACCCGCAAAGCTTAATTTCCAATAATATATATGCTATCCTGCAAACCAAAGACAAGAAGATCTGGATAGGTACTTATGATGGTGGGTTGGACCAGTATGATAAAGTTACCCATGTATTTAAGCATTATACCTTTGATGAAGATAACCCGCAGAGTATTAGCTCTAACCGGGTATATGCTTTGTATGAAGATAGCCACGATAACCTGTGGGTTGGTACTTATGATAGCGGCTTGAACCTGCTCGATCGTAAAACAAATACTTTTACCCGGTTTATACACGATGAAAAGCATAACAGTATCAGCAATAATACCGTTCCTGATATTTTAGAAGATATTAAGGGCAATTTGTGGGTATGTACCTATTCTGGTTTGGATAAATTTGATTACAAAAATCGTCATTTTACCGTATTTACTCAAAAAGACGGCCTACCAAATGATGCTGTTTATGCGTTATTGGAAGATAAAAACGGCAACCTTTGGATGAGTACTAATGATGGTATCGCCATGTATAATACCAGGCGTAATGCCTTCGAAAATTATACTACCGAAGATGGTTTGCAGGGGAACGAGTTTAAACCGCACTCGGCCTACAAAGCACCTGATGGCACGCTATATTTTGGTGGGCTGAATGGCTTTAATGCATTTAATCCCGATCATATTCTAAAGCCACCAGGTTTTTCGCCTTTAGTTATCACGGAGTTTGAATTGTTTAATAAGCCTGTACGTATTGCACGCAATGTTAAAGACCCATCGCCTTTAAAGGAAGATTTAACAGATACAGATAAACTGACGTTAACTTATAAGCAATCCATCGTTACTTTTCATTTTGCTGCGCTTGATTATGGAAGCCCCGAAAGAAAAGAGTATGCCTATATTTTAGAAGGCTTTGACCATGGCTGGAACTATGTAGAAAGCCGTAATACGGCATCGTATACCAATATCCCGGCCGGTACTTATGTGTTTAAGATCAAGTATAAGGATAATACAGGGAACTGGTCGCCCGAGAGTAAAGGGCTCACCATTACCATTATACCACCCTTTTGGCTTACCTGGTGGTTTCAATTGTTTATAGGTATTATTATTGCCGCCCTCATTTACCTGGCATTTAAAATGCGGGTCGATCGTATCAATGAACAAAAGCTGGTACTGGAAACCCAGGTCCGCGAACGTACAGACCGCCTGGCGCAAATGACGGCCAATGAAAGGAAGCTGCGTGAAGATGCCGAGGAAGCACGCGAAGAAGCAGAAAAAGCGAACAAAGCAAAAAGTACCTTTCTGGCAACAATGAGCCACGAGATCCGTACGCCGATGAATGGGGTTATCGGTATGGCTACCCTGCTTTCATCAACGGAACTCACCACAGAACAGGATGAATACGTTGAAACCATTAAAAATTGCGGAGACGCGCTTTTAGCTGTGATCAACGATATACTGGATTTCTCGAAGATCGAATCAGGCAATATGGAGCTGGAGGTACAAGACTTCGACCTGCGCGATTGTATTGAAGGTGTGCTTGACGTGTTTGCCGCCAAAGCCGCCAAACTCGACCTGGATCTGGTTTACCAGATTCATCATGATGTGCCGACACAAATAGTGGGTGATAGTTTACGCCTTCGCCAGGTATTGATTAACCTGATTGGCAACGCCATGAAGTTTACCACCCACGGTGAGGTTTTTGTAGATGTTAAAAAGACGGCATCAGATGGCGAATATTTCGACCTGAATTTTAGCGTGCGCGATACCGGTATTGGCATCCCTGAGGATAAGCTGGACAGGTTGTTTAAAGCCTTCTCGCAGGTAGACTCGAGCACCACACGTAAATATGGTGGTACTGGGTTGGGTTTGGCTATTAGCGATAAGTTGGTGAGATTAATGGGCGGCACCATAAGTGCCGAGAGTGAAGTGGGTGTTGGTTCTACATTTGTGTTCACCATTAAAACCAAAGCTGGCCTTAAAGCGCAGCGCACTTATGTAAACCTAACCACTGCTGATATTGAGAACAAGAAAGTATTGGTTGTAGATGATAACCCTACCAACCGCAATATATTAGAAACACAGCTTAAGCAATGGAACCTGGTACCGCTTATGGCACCATCCGGGCAGGAGGGACTGGAAGTGTTAGAACAAACCCCTGATATTAGCCTGATTATAACCGATATGAGCATGCCCGGAATGGACGGCGTTCAGTTTGCAACCAGTGTTAAAAATAAACACCCGAAATTGCCTGTTATTTTGCTGAGTTCAATAGGGAATGAGCAAAGCAGGCAGGTGTCGCATTTGTTTAATGTGATACTCACCAAGCCTACCAAGCACAATATATTGCATAAACAGATCATCAATCAGCTGAAAAGCAATGGTAGTATTGTAAAAGAAACCAGAACATCTAAAACACAGTTCGACAATGGGTTTGCCAAACAGTACCCACTGGATATTTTAATTGCTGATGATAACGCGGTTAACCAAAAGCTTACCCAGCAAATACTCACCAAAATGGGTTATAAGCCCGATGTTGCCGTTAACGGGCACGATGCAGTAAATGCAGCAGCAAATAAGCCGTACCAAATTATATTTATGGATGTGCAAATGCCCGAAATGGATGGTATGGAAGCAACGCAGTTTATCCGCCAGAATATGGAGCAGCAGCCTATAATCATAGCCATGACCGCCAACGCTTTATCAGAAGACCGCGAAGCCTGCCTCAAAGCCGGCATGGACGATTATCTCAGCAAACCTATGAAACTCGACGAAATAGTTGCCATGCTGGAGAAGTGGGGGAAGAGGGTTATTCAATAGTTAAGATGACTGAGTTGAATATGTTGATTGTGTTAAGTGGTTTCAACTGCGCCTAATTCCATTTTTGCATTTGAATGACTTAGATGGTTTAAAGATGTCATAACTCTTAGTATCTTACTACCCAGAAAATATGGTTTTGTTAACCAGGTAACTTATTTGCCTTAAGTAACTTAATCAACCCAATCCAACTGCTTAACTCAATGAACCAACCAGAACACCAGCTCGAGCGTGGCTTGTCGCTCACCCAGGCAACGGCCATTAATATGATCGATATGGTGGGCATTGGTCCGTTTATTACCATACCATTTATAGTGGGTGCCATGAAAGGGCCGCAGTGTCTCATTGCCTGGCTGGTAGGTGCATTACTGGCCTTTATGGACGGCTCTATCTGGGCCGAAATGGGTGCTAAGTGGCCGCAGGCTGGTGGCAGCTATGTTTTCCTTCAAAATTTATATGGCAAATGGGGTAAAATGTTTGCCTTCCTGTTTATCTGGCAAACTACTATACAAGCGCCTTTGGTTATAGCAAGTGGCGCTATCGGCTTTTCGCAATACCTTACTTACCTGGTTAATTTAACCGGCTGGGAACAAAAAGCCGTTAGTGGAGCATTGGTGATTTTACTGGTGCTATTGCTGTACAGGAACATTAAAACTGTAGGTAAAATATCTGTTATCCTATGGATCATTACCGGTGGGACATTCATCTGGCTTATTGCATCTGGCTTTAACGGTTTCAACAGTAAACAAGCTTTCACCGTAAGTAAAGATGCGTGGGACCTTACCCCGCTATTTTTCGTAGGCTTAGGGCAGGCATCATTAAAAACAGCTTATTCATTTTTAGGCTATTACAACGTTTGTCAGTTAGGGGGCGAAATTAAAAACCCAGAGCGCAATATCCCTATGAGTATTTTTATCTCTATTGCCGGTATTGCCGTGCTGTATTTAGGGATGCAAATTATGGTGTTGGGCATTCTGCCATGGCAGGAAGTTGCTAAGTCAGATTTTCCGATTAGTTTATATTTTCAGCATATTTATAATAGCGGAGTGGCCAAGTTTGCCACAGGGCTTATTTTGATTATCGCTTTATCATCTCTTTTCTCGGTTACATTGGGCTACTCGCGTGTGCCTTATGCAGCAGCTATCGATGGTAACTTTTTCCCGATGTTCGGCAAAATTCATCCCACTAAGAAGTTTCCGCATGTTTCATTGCTATTCCTGGGCGGCTTCGCCTTTGTATTTAGCCTGCTATTTAAAATGAAGGAAATTATTACGGCCATTGTAACCATGCGCATAATTATCCAGTTTTTAGGACAGGCCTTTGGGGTAATATGGTGGCACTATCATAAACCGAAAGATGTGCGCCCGTATAAAATGTGGTTGTTTCCAATGCCGGCCATTATTGCCATTATCGTGTGGTTATTCATCCTGTTAACCAGTCCGCTGTTTTATATTGCTACAGCAGGGGGGATTATCTTAACGGGGTTAATCATCTATTTCTTTTGGCAAAGAAGGGTTGGCAAACCATTGCCTGTAGATATTGCTTCCTGATTTAATGAGCTGTCATTTTTCTTTCAGAGAAACCGTAACGGCCTGCATACATAATGTTACAATCCATATCAAACATTCTGTAGTCTTTTGGTATTTTACAGTACGTTCTAATATTTTAAAATGCTACGCCTACTTAGCCGGTCTTTATTTCTAATACTTTTCTGTGTTTGCATCAGTATAACTTCTGTAAGCGCTTACGCCATATTGGCCCACGAAGCTATTGTTGATGCCTCTTGGAGAGATGGGATAAAGCCAATGCTCAAAGAGCGATACCCAATGGCTACCGACTCTGAGATAGTTTTGGCCCACTCTTACGTTTACGGCGGTGCCATGATCCCCGATATGGGTTACTTACCCATGGGCAGCGCATACTTTAGTGATTTGATGCATTATGTGCGCAGCGGCTACATGATCCAGAATTTATTGAGCGAGGCACAAACCCTTAATGAATATGCCTTCGCACTCGGTGCATTATCACATTATTTGGCTGATGAATACGGCCATTCAAGAGCAACTAACGTAACTGTACCAACCGTTTACAAAGATCTTCGCAAAAAATATGGCGATTATATTACTTATGGCGATGACCATGTTTCGCACAGCAGGATAGAGTTCTCATACGATGTATTGCAGATAGCGAGGGGGAATTATAACACGCAATCGTATCATGATTTTATTGGCTTTAACGTATCTAAGCCTGTATTAGAACGGGCCTTTTTGAAAACTTATGGTGAGCGGCTCGACGATGTGTTCGGCAATTTCGAAAGCAGCGTATCTACCTTTAGGTGGGGTGTTAAAAATCTGATGCCTACGCTGGTTAAAAAAACCTGGAAGTCTGAAAAAGACAGCATTATGAAACGCCAGCCTGGCATGACGGAGAAGAAGTTCAAATACAAAATGAAAAAGCGCGAATACCACCAGGAGTTTGGCAAAGACGAAGAAAAGCCTGGCTTTTGGGCCAATACGCTGAGCTGGATTATAAACGCGCTGCCTAAAATTGGGCCGCTTAAAACTCTGAAATATGTTGATCCCGGCCATGAAGGCGAGAAGTTCTTTATCCATAGTTTTGATACTATACTGGTATGTTATAGGCAAGATCTGATAGCCGTAAAAAATAATACCCTTTACCTGAAAGATATAGACTTTGATACCGGCAGGCCAACCCAAATGGGCGAATATGCACTGGCCGATCAAACTTATGCTGATTGGCTCATCAGCCTGCAAAAAAAGAATTTCCAATACCTTAACCCGGCTTTGAAAGATCACTTGCTTAACTTTTACAACGATCCGCAAAATATACCGGCATCTAAAAAGTTCCCGATTGATTGTGATGATGTGGAGAGTGCATTAGCTGCGCTTAAAAATGCACCTACGGTGACTGATACTTCAAGGGTAGCAGGTGGAAGATAGTTAAGGGAATCAGGAATCGAGAGTCAAGAATCGGGACAAGCTTAAAAGGGAGTCATGCTGAGGCACTCAAAGCATGATGGGCATGCCTCTGCACGCGACACTTCGAGGGCCTCAGTGTGACAAGGTCCACATTCCCTTGCGCGCGTTTGTAACGCGTGCTTAAGACTTCGATGCGTTTGTATGCTCTTCCGCATACAAAAATCCGAAATCAAACATCCGATATCCGAAATCAATCCTTACTTTTGCGGCAATGAAAAACCGGTTCATCTGTATGTTACTGCTATTGGGGCTGTTTAGCGCCCAGTTTTCGCAGTATTTTATCGAGGCGGGTTTTGATCTGAACCAGAAGTACATTGCCGAGCGGTTTTGTGTAAACAAAAGCCGGCCATGGATGCACTGTAACGGAAAATGTTATCTGATGAAAAAGCTGAAGGCGGCTGCCGATAAGGAAAAGTCTGCCGAACGCGAGAATCAGAAAAACAGCTTCCAGGTTGCCATCATTACCCAGCCAGATCATTTTTCGTTGAAAGAACAGGACTGTATAACTCTCGTTGTGCGCGAAGCTCCGTTTGCTCTTCCGAAAAAACAATCCTCCATCTTCCAGCCTCCCCGGGCATAACGTTTCCTTTTTTTTATTAATCATTTTTGATCTGGCAGGCATTGCTATGTCTTTCCCTATACCATGTTTTTGGTTTGTGCCGATCTCTATTTTATTACCTGGAACCCAATCCATTCAACCGGATTTGGGCTCCTCATCTATTAATAATGAAACGTTATTACCTTGTTTTTATAATTTTTTTCGGGCTGTTAAACACAGCCTTTAGTCAGCAGATAACCGGGACAGTTGTTGATGCCATTACTCACGAAGCCCTGCAAGGCGTAATGGTACGTAGAGCAGATACTTCATCATTAGCTCGCCCAATTGTGGTTGCGACTGACCGTAAAGGAAAGTTTACCATCAACGCCAGCATACCGCTTAAGTTTAGCATGGTTGGTTACGTGACGCAGATCATCAAACCAGGTGACCGTATGCAGGTAATGCTGCAACCCTCGTCCTTAGATTTGCAGCCGGTTGTGGTAACCGCAAGCCGCGAAAAGCAATCCCGCCAGGATGCGCCTATCGCCATTAGTAAAATTAACTCCGTGCAAATTCAGGATACAAAAGCTACCGCACTCTACCAGCTGTTAAACAAAGTAGCCGGTGTATACATGGTTGATCTGGGTAACGAGCAGCATACTATGGCTATCCGCCAGCCTATCACTTACAACGCGCTGTATTTGTATATGGAAGATGGTTTACCGATTCGGCCAACCGGTATTTTTAACCATAATTCGCTGTATGAGATCAACATGTCGGGCGTAAAAGATATCGAGGTTATTAAAGGCCCGGCATCGTCATTGTATGGCAGTAATTCTGTTGGTGGTGCGGTTAACTTTATCACCCAAAGTCCACCATCGGGTTATGCAGGTAATGTTTCGCTGCAAGGCGACAACTATCACTACCGCCGTGTGAATGCCAATGGTGGTTTTACCGATGGCAAATTCGGTTTATATGCAGGCGGTTATGTAGCCCATCAAAGTGATGGATGGCAGGATTATACCAATTTCGATAAGTATTCAGGCAACCTCAAGGCCACTTACGATTTTGATAACAATACCAGGTTAACCGCATCTGCCTCATACAATTACCTTAACACCCAAACACCGGGTAGTTTGGATAGCGCGCATTTTTATAACCGTAGCTATGGCAGTAACCAACGTTTTACCTATCGCAAGGTAGAAGCTTTCCGTAGCAGTTTACGTTTGGATCATGCCTGGAGTGCGAAGAGCAACACCTTTGTTACGGCTTTTTTTAGGGATAATTCTACCGCGCAATTGCCCAGTTATTATATTTCTGATGTGCGTGATGCTAATGGCAAATATCTAAGCTCAAACGGACAGGTTAACGATCAAAAGTTTCGTAGTTATGGTTTGCTGGCCCAACACCGTACCGATTTCGATTTCCTGAACTCGCGCATTATTGTTGGTGCTTACCTGGATGATAGTCCGAGCTCATATTACGCCCAGTATTTAAATATCGATAAAGATCAGGCGAATAATTACTATACCGGCTTTACCAATACGGGGGTTTATATCGATGATTATCGTATCAAATTATTCAATACAGCGGCCTATGCGCAATACGAAATGAAACCCTTCGAGGCATTGCGTATTGTGGCTGGTTTGCGTTACGATAGGGTACATTATGATTTTACCAACGGCCTGCCGCCAAGCAACTCTAAATACAAACAGCAGGAGACAAACAATTTTAACATTTTAGCACCTAAACTGGGCTTTACTTATAACCTGGGTGCTAACAAAGGTTTCTACGGAAACTTTAGCGTAGGTTTCCAGCCACCGGAGACTGGCGATCTATATAGTTCGCGCCAGTTAACACCGCTGAAACAAGCCACGTTTGATAATTATGAACTAGGCGGCTGGTTCTCGGCATTAAACAAAAAGATGTATTTCGAACTGAGTTTGTTTGATCTGGAGGGCAGAAACGAGATCATCAGCCAGCTATTGCCGGATAATACCACACAGAACCAAAACGCAGGCGCAACGCGACATCGCGGTGTAGAGTATTCGGTTACGTATGCTCCTGTGCAGGATTTAACATTCCGCTTTAGCGGTACTAATGCCATCCATACTTACGTGCATTACAGCGAGGTGCGTACCAATTACGCTACCAACACCAACTACACCATTGTGTATGATGGCAACCGCATGAACAATGCACCAGCCTGGATAGCTAACAGCGAGCTGACTTATAAGCCACACTTTTTACCAGGCTTCCGCATTGCACCAGAGTGGCAGCACATTAACCACTACTTTACAGATCCGGCCAATACCAAAACCTATAGCGGTTACGATATTGCCAATTTGCGTACAGGTTATGAATTTAGGCAAAGCGGGTTAAAAGGCCTGGGCCTCTGGTTTAATGTATTAAATTTAACTAATAAGCTTTACGCCACCACGGTAACCAGTAACCAATACGGTGATACCTATAATGCTGCGCCGCCGCGCACTTACACACTAGGAATCAGTTACGCGATATCAAAATATTAAAGATGGAAAGTAAATTGAAAAACAGCCTGCGTAAAAACTTTTACAAGCTGCACCGCATCGTAGGACTGATTGCCCTGGTACCAGTGATCTGCTGGACGCTGAGCGGACTTTCGCACCCATTTATGTCGAACTGGTTTAGGCCATTTATTCCACAGGAGGTATTTAAGCCGCTAACGCAGGATAAAATGCAGCCGAGGTTATCGGTTCAGCAAGTTTTGGATCAAAACCATTTAGGGGAGATCCGTAATTTTAGCATGGTTAATTTTAACAACAGCACCTGGTATCAGGTGCTGTTAAAGGATAGTACTTACAACTATTATTCTGCCAGTGATGGTAAATTGTTGCCCAAAGGTGATCAGGCTTATGCAGTTTATTTAACGAGGTTTTTTACGGAAGACTCTGTTTCGGCGATTAAAAGAATTACCCTTCAAACTAAGTTCGACAGCGAGTATCAGCCAATCAATCACCTGTTGCCAGTTTGGAAGGTTCAATTAAACCGCCCCGATGGGATGAGCATTTATGTAGAAACCGGTCAGAGCCGCTTGGCTACCTTCAACAACAATACCCGCAAAATTATGCTGGGCTTGTTCGAAGAATTCCATACCTGGCAGTTTTTGGGCGATGCAGGAGGCGAAAAATTACGAATTATTGTACTGGTTTGCATTATCGGTCTGCTCTTCGTTTCGCTATTAACCGGTGTTACTGTTTATGGTTTATTCTGGAAACGGTTTAAAGATATTGCCCAAAAGCGAGAAACAAAAGGAGGAGAGGATAAGCGTTTTGTCCACCGTTTCCATCGCCAGTTAGGGCTTATTGTTTCTTTTGTGATGCTGACGTTTGTAGTGAGTGCCGCCTTTCACCTGCTGGTGAAATTGCACAATTTGAAACCGGAGAGTAAGCCATTTGAGCAGGTAATTGATCGGAATGAATTAGTGCAATCCAATCTAAATTTACCTGTTGCGGATAGCTTGATCAGAAAAGTGTCTGTCATCAAATTCAACAATCATATCTATTACCAGGTATTGAAAAAGAATAAACAGATGGACTATGTGGATGCACAAAATGGCACTGTGTTGAAAGATGGCGATCAGCAATTGGCGATTTCACTGGCTAATTACTACCGGATAATTGATGGCAGATCATCAGCCTTAAAACCAGATTCTGTAATCCTGATTAAGCAGTTTAACAACGATTACGGTTTCAACAATAAACGCTTGCCCGTAGAGCAGGTGAGTTATAAAGGCGAAAATTGGTACGTGGAAACTGCGACCGCCAAACTATCCACCAAAACAGCTGGGATTGATAGGGCAGAGGGATTATCATTCATCTTCCTCCACAAATACTTTGGGATGACCTGGGCCGGCAAAGATATTCGCGACATTGTGACTATGCTGGCGGCCCTGGGGATACTCGTAGCTTCTTTATTCGGCTTTGCAGCCTTCATGAAAAATAATTAACGATGAAAAAGATAGTAATAATATTGGCTGTTGTGTTAGCCGGATGCGCACAACCGACTCCTAAAAAGCAAGCTACAGCTCAATGCAAATATACTTGCGTAATGGATAAGGATGTTTGCTCGGAAAAGCCTGGCGTTTGCCCTATGTGTGGGATGAAATTGGTAGAGAAGGAGGAGAAGTAGCAGGGGTTAGTAGCAGTAAAAAAATGTTATTGTTGTAGTAGGTGGCTCACGTTATTGAGGAATGAATCAATTCTCAATAGCGTGAGCCATTTGTTTTTTAGATATTCCCAATTTCTAATTTCATTGTCATCAATTTAATGTTTATTCGTAAGTAAATAAATATTTACTTATATTTGTATTGTTATTAAAAATAACGCCATATGAGGCCAAAGAATTTAGATAAAGAACAAGCCATCCGCAGCATCGCCCTGCAAATAATTGCCGAAGAAGGTTTAGAAAACCTTACCATGCAAAAGCTGGCTGCTGCTGCAGGTATATCTCCTCGAACTATCTACATAAAGTATAAAGATAAAGACGACCTGCTGGTAAAACTTTATATAGAAGAGGTGCTGGGCAATTATGAAACCGCGGTGTTAGCAGGTTTCGAACCTGAAATGGCTTTTACCGATGGCGTGAAAAAACTGTGGCTAAACGCTTTCGGATATTTTAAAAGCAACAGGCATGCCTTTGCGCTGATGCAGTACGGCAAATCTTCACCCTTGTTAAACAAGGCGTACCAGGAAATGAATATTAAAGAAGGTGATTTTTTCGCCCCGGTGCTTCGTTTTCTGGAACAGAATGTGGCAAAGGGTGTGATTAAAGATTTTCCGCATCAAGTACACCGCGCATTGTTGTTTGCCCCGGCGCTAGACCTGGTGAATGAGTATTTCGATTACCTCGGCCGGCCTAAGCAAATTATAACCGACGAAGTTTTTATGCTTTGCTGCGAGGTAGTGATTAAGGGGATGACGAACCCCTCCTAAATCCTCCCCGAAGGGGAGGACTTTTAATAAAAGATTAGATAAACAGATTAGCAAATGGATTTTAAAACTCCCTCTCCTTTGGAGAGGGGTGGGGAGAAGTTATGAACTTATTAGAAAACAAAACAATAGCTGTAGTAGGAGGTGGCCCGGGTGGGTTAACCTTAGCCCGACTGCTGCAAATGCAGGGAGCCGATGTAAAAGTATTTGAACGGGATGCACACAAAGATGCCCGTGCAAAAGGCGCAACGCTCGATCTGCATCATGAATCGGGCTTGAGGGCACTACGTGAAGCCGGTTTGATGGATGCTTTCAGGGCAAATTACCGCCCCGGTGCGGATAGAATGCGCATTACCGACAAGCACGCCAACATAAAATTTGAAGACACTTTTGCCGATAGCGACAAAGGCGAACGGGAAAGGCCTGAGATTGACCGCGGCCCGCTGCAAAATATTTTGCTGGATTCATTAAAACCCGGTACTGTGGTGTGGGATAGCCATATTGTAGGGCTTAATTAGCAGGGAGATAAATGGCAAATTGAATTTAAAAACGGCACAACCATTACTGCAGATTTAGTAATTGCTGCCGATGGCGCTAACTCGAAAATTCGCCCATATATTACGCCTATTAAACCTTTTTATGCAGGTATAACTGTGGTTGAGGGCGCGGTATATAATTCGGCCGAAAGCACACCCAAAATCCATGAATTGTTGAATGGCGGAAAAATATTCGCCATGAACGATGAGAAAACCCTGATTACAAGCTCGAAAGGCGATGGCAGCCTGGTGTTTTATACCGGCTGCAAAACCGACGAAGATTGGGTACGCAATAGTGGTATCGACTTTACCGACAAGGCACAAGTATTAACCTGGTTTAAAACTGAATTTGCAGGCTGGGACAGCATCTGGCTCGAACTATTCGCGAACGCAAGCGGCGGTTTTATCCCCCGCCCGCAATACTGCATGCCTTTAGATCAAACCTGGGAAGCTCAGACCAACATTACCATGCTGGGCGATGCTGCCCATTTGATGCCGCCCTTCGCCGGTGAAGGTGTAAACATGGCCATGCTGGATGCTGTGGAGCTAAGTGAGCAACTCAACAGCGAAACACATACCAATTTGCAAACGGCTATTGCTGCCTACGAAACGCAGATGCGTGCCCGGGCTTCAGAAACTGCCCGGGAAACTTTAGTAGCCACAGAAGCGTTGCACTCACCGGAAGCTATTGAGTTTATTATTAATATAATTAGCTGAGGCTTTAGTGGTGAATGAGCGAGTTGTGAATAGTAGTCTTGAACCAGAATTTTGAAGAATGAATTAACAGAATGCTTTGCGTTTTGATTCCAGTTTGCCATTCAGAGCGATAGCGAAGAATCTTCTTCGATTTTGCTTTACTAAGAAGATTCCTCCTTCGTCTGAAATGACAAAATGTAAATGGACATTCTTGGCTATTGGCTTTCACAACCTTATCTTCGCACACATGGGAGAGAAATTGGATCTCAAATTCGATGCTCAAATACTTGAACAGTTATTAGTGGAGCAAATTGCCTTGGTAGATTTCCTGACCGAAGTTTTTAAAGGCAACGAGGGCAAGAATTATTTGCAGATGTGTGCTGCGGTTAAAGCATACCATCATCAAAACGGAGGTGCGCCCGAAGTGTTGGAATTTGAAATAACCCAGCCACAATTCAACCCAAATACCTTATCAGGAAGTTTCAATTGCAAATTCAAGGTGTCTTTTTTCTTTGGATGTGATGATCTGCATATCGACAAAAACGACACCATTAACTGGCAGTTTAAGATAGATAGCATTACGCATGTTATACATCTCAATGGAGAAGAACCCTGGAGCAGTGAATAGGCTTAACTGCTCTACTGGTCTATTTGGGCACTTCTTAACAATATTATCCCTGTAACTACCAACCCAACACCAATAACCATAAATACCAGCGATAGTACATACAATTTGGTGTTAGTATAAAACGCGTTCTTTTTTGAAACGCGCGCCCGGCGTAAAATGTATTCGAATAGCCATATTCCAAAAATGAGGCAAAATATCCCGCAAAGGATATCGACGTAAAGATTGAGGTTCATTTTCTGCTGATGCTGTTTTAACACCCTGATAGTAAATTTATTACTATTACGCCCCCAGCCTAAATAAAATGTTTAATGTTAATAAATAAGTCCTCATTTTATATTATTAGGACATTCTGCTAACTATGGAGACAATTAGCCGAATTAGTTAATTTGTCAATTAGGTAATTCGGCAATTTGTCAATGGAGAACCAATTAGTTAATTCGATAATTTGTTGATTTGTCAATCCGGTGAAAAGTGGAATAGCTAATACTAATCCAAAGTAATTATCAATGTAAAACCATTAACAAATTGCCGAATCTACAAATTGCCAAATTAATTTCCTCTCGGCATATAAACTATAATACATGCGCCTGCTAAGGCTACAGCTGCGCCAATCAAATCATATTTATCTGGCTTAAAGCCATCCACTTTCCAGGCCCAAAGTAAAGCCAGTACAATAAATATACCTCCATAAGCTGCATATACACGGCCAAAACTTGCCGTTTGCCAGGTTGCTACTATACCGTATAATGCCAGTATTAAACCACCGGTAATACCATACCACAGCGGCCTACCTTCTTTAAGCCAAAGCCATATTAAATAGCCTCCCCCAATTTCGCACAGGCCGGCGAGTATAAAAATGAATAGTGATTTTAACCAGGTCATAGATATATGCTCAATTAGTCAATTCGGGAATTTGTCAATGTCTTTAAAAGTACATTGATTTATTAAGAAAGAATAATTAGATAGTTTAATATAAGAATTACCCATTAGCTAACCGACCTGCCTCATTGACAAATCGACAATTGCCGAATTAGCTAATTACTTAATTGCCCCCGTATATTATTACGCCACATTCGTCGATACATAATGCCTCTTAGTCGGGTCTTCAGTTGTCCTTCATACTGTAAGAGCAATTTTAACGTCAATGCTCCGGTTGCTTATACCGATAAACGGTACAGCTGCCTGATGATGTTAACACTTAACTAACTGGATGAAAAAACTCTCCTTACCCCTATTACTTTTTTTAACTATTGCCTGTACGCAGCAATTACATGCCCAGGCACCGCAAGCCCAAAAAATTCTGAAGAAAACCATGGTCGAACATTTTTTCTCCTGCCCGCTGGATGAAATGCTCGACACGCTTTCTATGCAGTACAAACTGCGTTTTATTTTTGAGCGCGAACCCATCCACACCATGGATATTGTGGAGCATTTTTTTAACGAATCGCTCCTTGATGTATTGAAAACTGTTTGTCAGAAAAATGACCTCCATTACTGGGTCGAGAACGATGGTACCATCTATATTCTGCAGCAGCCCGATGACCTGGAACGACTGAAGCAGTTGAACAAGATGAACCAAACGCTCTCTAAAGTAAAACCCAAAACACTCGACCCGCCAAAAGGGCCGCCAACTCATTTTATGTTTTCGATCTCGGGCCGGGTGGTTGATCAGAATACCGGTGAGGCTTTACCGGGGGCAATTGTATCTATCCGCAACACCAGCTTAAATACGGCGACAAACACCAACGGTAACTTTACCATGCTGAATGTGCCGGCAGATACCTGCGTGCTCGAGGTATCTTTTATGGGTTACCAGCCCGATAAATTCCGGTTGGATGATAGCAAGATAAAAGAACAAATGGTACTGCCACTGTTCCCGTCTATGAACGCCCTGAACGAGGTAGTAATTACCGACAAAAAACACGGCGTTATGAATACCGACAGTAAAAAGGTGAGCGTATTACAACTAACACCCGCTGCACTTGATAAACTACCGAACATTGGCGAGCGTGATATTCTCCGTTCTTTCCAACTGATGCCTGGTGTGAGTGGCAGTAATGAATCATCATCCGGCGCTTATGTTCGTGGTGGTACGCCCGACCAAAATTTAGTGACTTTTGATGGTTTTACCGTTTACCAGGTAGATCACTTGTATGGTTTCTATAGCGCATTTAACCCCAACGCCGTGCGCGATGTAGAGATGTATAAAGGAGGTTACTCGGCTAAGTATGGCGGCAGGTTATCGGCCGTTACTGAAATTCGAGGTAAGGATGGTAACAAAAACGAATTCAATATTGGTGGCGACATCAGCTTGTTGAGTCTTAACCTGTATGCCGAAACTCCGCTGAACAAAAACTCATCAGCATTGGTTTCTTTCCGCCGGTCGTACCAGGGGCCTTTGTATGATAAGATCTTCGGTCAGTTTAATAAAAGTACTGCCATAGGCGGCGGTGGCGGCGGCCCGGGTGGTGGCCGTGGTTTTATGAACCAGACTACGCCTTCATCATACTTCTATGATTTAAATGCCAAGTATACCTATGCGCCATCAGATAAAAACTCCTTCAGCTGGACGTATTACTCAGGTACCGATCACCTGGATAACAGCCGCGATTTAAACTTCCCATCATTTGTGGCCAGCTACACCAGTGATTTGAAAATGAATGATTATACCAAATCGGGCAACGTGGGTACCAGCGGTAAATGGGTAAGCACCTGGGGTAAAAAACTGTTCTCAACCACAGTGCTTAGCTACTCACAATTTAACAGCGACCATAACCAGGGTACAACCGGTACGGTAACCGATAGTGGTACTACAACCAACGTAAATAACGGTGTACTGGAACATAACCGTCTGCGCGATCTCAGCCTTAAGTCTGACTGGGAATGGCAGGCCGGATCAAAGTATAAAGTACTTTTTGGAGCCTATGGTTCTTATCTGAACATTGATTACGATTATACGCAGAACGATACTATTTCGCTCATCAGCCAACACAATACAGGAGAAATTGGCGGCAGTTATGCCGAGTTAGAGTTCGACCCTACAACTAATCTGCACATACAACCGGGTATTCGCGAAACGTATTATTCGCCAACGGGTAAAATGTATACCGAGCCCAGGTTCAATGCCACGTATCATCTTACAGACCGTTTTAACTTAAAGGTTGCCGGCGGGCGTTTTTATCAGTTTACCAACCAGGTAACCCGCGAAGATATTTTAAACGGTAACCGTACCTTCTGGACACTGGCCGATGGTAAAACCATGCCTGTAAGCAGCGCCAACCATTACATTGCCGGGTTTAATTACGAAACCAAAGACTTTTTAATTGACGTTGAAGGTTATTATAAACAACTGAACGGTTTAACTCAATACTCCATAAGGCAACAGGGAGGAGGAGGTGGCGGCGGCTTTAATACCGTGGGCACTACAACAACCATTACAGAAAACTACTATGTTGGTAACGGCTGGGCTAAAGGTATCGAAGTGTTATTACAGAAAAAGGTTGGCGTTTACACCGGCTGGATAGCCTATACCCTGGCACAATCTAAAAGCAAATTTGCAGCTTACGGTACTGATTATTTCCCGTCCGACCAGGATGTGCGAAACGAGTTTAAATCGATCAATATGTATCACCTGCAGCGCTGGAGCTTTGCCGCGACCTGGATCTACAGTACAGGTAAACCCTACACCGCACCGCTGGGCAGCTATACCATTAACACAGTTGACGGTAACAAGCAAACTTACTTAACTATCAGCGATAAAAACGGCGAGCGTTTACCTGCCTATCACCGCCTCGATCTATCAGCCACTTACGATTTGTTGAAGATCAGCGGAAACAAGGTAGGTAGTATCGGTTTCAGCTTATTTAATGCTTATAACCATACCAATATCTGGTACAAACAATACAGTATACAAAATAACCAGGTGGTAATTTCAAATGTAAACTACCTGGGCATGACACCCAATATAACCCTTAGCTTAAGATGGAAATAAAAATACACCAACTACTTTTTACCGTGATGATAATTGGCGTGCTGGCTTTTTCATCATGTACCAAAACTTCGGTAGATAATGCAATCAGTAATAAACCTGTTGTTGTTGGCTACCTTGTGCCGGGCCAGTTGATCAGCGTAAAAATTTATCAGCAAAAAGTATTAACAGATACTGCAACTTATGGTGCTGCTATAAAAGGCTTGGCGCTTACCCTTTCAGACGGTAGTAAAACCGTATCATTGACAGAAAGCGCAGCGGGTACTTATACTTATGCCGATAATACGTTTTTAGTAACCGGCAAAACATACACCCTGCAGTTTACCTATTTAAATACGCAGGTATCGGCACAGACTGTAATGCCTGAGAAACCACAAAACTACACGGCCACTAAAACCACCATTAACCTGCCTACAGGAACTACATCAATTTCAGACTCGGTGGCAACTACATTCCGCTGGAGTAATCCCGATTCGGCATACCATGTTATTGCTTTTAAGAATGATGATACGGCACCTTTCCAAATCAACTCACGTGGTAACCCGCTGGTAAACTTTACCGTTAATGTTAACAAAACCATTGAGTACCAGATGCTGTACCGATCGTTTAACTACATTGGTATTTACCGGGCTATATTGCTAAGTGTTGATAAAGAGTACATCGATTTGCTGAATAACCAATCAGGCTCATCATCACAAAACCTGGCCAACATACCAACCAACGTAAATAACGGCTTGGGTATTTTTACCGCTATGCAGGCAGATACCATTAAGCTTACGCTTACCCAATACTAAACAAAAACAACAATCCCCTCCATAAGATAGCCCCGGCATTATGCCGGGGCTTCTTTGGTTTATACCAACCTGTCATTCAACGCAGTTAAGAATATTCTGCTACATGCAAAACGGCCACACAGATCGAAGAAGATCCTTCGCTATCGCTTTGAATGACAAAAACTTAGAAAAAGCTGCTGTAAAGAACCCTTAATAACCTAATGATTGTGGCCTCTTGATTTTCGGATAGCAGAACATAAGCCACAGCAGAAATTTTCATAGAAAATCGAGCAGCCCCGAGTTTTGGTTCTTTTGCGGAAAAAGAACATCCACAAAAGAAAGTAACCCACTGCTGTGCCTAATGGAAGTAGCAGAAGCCTCCGCATCGCAATCGACGGAGCTCAGTGTGATAGCCCGCGCACGTCAGTATGGAGATACCGATCCGAAGTGTAAATGCTTAACCCGTTACTTGCCACAACCACTACTTAACCCTAACTTCGCCACCGATTATGATATTTTCACAAGAAGCTTCACTGGGCCGGTTGGCCATTCATCATATTGGTAGTAAAGCGTTGGATGAACGCTTTGTGCTTTCGGAAGAGCCGTTAGAATTGAACGACGAATTACTGAGCAAGCTGCTATTGCAATATTTTTTGGTTCCGTACGAAAAGGTGCCTGAGGTTTACAGGTTTTTCCATGGTAATGATGATCTGAATTTGAACGAGGTTTATCATTTCGCCACAGCCATATTTGATGAGCCGGAGACATTTCAGGAAAATAGCCGCCAGCTGGCTAAACATTTGTATGAGGTAAGTAACCACCCGAAGATTAAGTCGGGCGAATTGTATATCGCTTATTTCAATAATGTGCAGATTGAGGGTGAGCAGCATGATGCGATCGGAATCTTTAAATCTGAAACCAAGGAGACTTATTTGAAGGTTTATCCCGAGAATGAAGGCTTCGGTGTCAGTTATGAACAAGAAGCTATCAACATTAATAAACTGGATAAAGGCTGCTTAATTTTCAATACAGATAAAGAAGAAGGTTACAAGGTTGCGGTGATCGACAAAACCAACGGCAGCGAGCAGGCGGTTTACTGGAAGGATGAGTTTTTAAAACTACGTGTGCGCAACGATAATTATAACCAAACCGCCAATGTAATGGGGGTGTACAAAAACTTCGTTACCGAAAAGCTCGATGATGAGTTTGAAATGAGCAAAGCCGACAAAATTGACCTGCTGAACCGTTCGATGAAATACTTCAAGGAAAAAGAAAGCTTCGACATGGAAGAGTTTGGCCAGGAAGTAATTGGCAACGAGCAGGGGATAGCTACATTTTTGAATTATAAGAAAGAATACGAGAACGAATTTGATACCGCAATACCGGATAGCTTCGATATTAACGATGCAGCGGTGAAAAAACAGGCCAAAGTTTATAAAAGTGTGCTAAAACTGGATAAAAACTTCCACATCTACATACATGGCAATAAAGACCTGATTGAAAAAGGTTTCGATGATGGCAAAGCCATGAATTACTATAAGGTATTTTTTAAGGAAGAAGCGTAAGAAGAGAATCAAGAATAGAGAATCAGGAATCAAGGCAGAACAAAACGAGGTGTTGATAGGAGCTGTCCCGATTCTTAATTCAAAAAAACGGCCTGTGGTATTTACC
>CAHJXH010000046.1 GCA_903644075.1 Sphingobacteriaceae bacterium
CCCGCCGGTAATGAAACTGTTATTATTAAACTGGTAAGTAACGCCAGCGGCACCCAGGGCAATGATTTTGCGGTAGATGATATCACCTTCAGCCCATACGGATCAACCGTTTCAGCAGTTTTTACGCAGAATACCAGTACAGCACAATCCACTTGCGCCGGCTCGGCTCAAACTTATACCATTAATGCCACCAGTACCCTGGCCAGCGGTTATGAGCAGAAATTGCAGATGTATGTTAACGGCGCCTGGACAGATTTAACGGCAGCCAGTACAGCTTCATCTTACCCTATAACAGCCCCTACAACTGCGGGTACTTATTTGTACCGGCTGGTTTCGGCCACGGCTGCAAATATAAGTTCGACCAATTGTGTGGTGGCATCCAATAATTTAACGCTCACGGTAACGGGCGCGCCTGTGGCTGCATTCTCCAATAACAATTCGGGATGTTTGGGTAGTGCAGTAGCTTTTACAGATCAGTCAACTACTTCGGGCGCAGCCATCAGCAGTTGGACATGGGACTTTGGCGATGGACAAACCTCAACAGCCCAAAGCCCGACACATACCTATACCGCGGCCGGAGATTATAATGTAACCTTAACGGTTAGTAACGGTAATGCACTTTGCAACTCAACCTCTGCGCCGCAATTGGTACATATCAATGCCAAGCCGGTTGCTGCATTTAACGTTTCTTCACCTGCCTGTGCAGGCATGCCGGTTACCCTGACAGATAATTCTACCGCCATAGGCAGCAGCGCCATTACCCAATGGACCTGGAGTTATGGTGATGGCATTACCGAAACCAAAACAACTAACGCCCCATTTACACATACTTATGCTACCGCAGGTACTTATAACATTACGCTACAGGTGGCATCGGGTACATGCAGCAGCGACATTACTCCGCAAAGCATCACAGTAAATCCGCTGCCTATTGTCGATTTTTCGGTGCCGGATGTTTGCTTATCTGATGCCTTTGCACAGTTTAACGATCTCAGTACTATTAGCGATAACACCCAGAGCGATTTTACCTGGCTTTGGAATTTTGGTGATGGAAATGCATCAGCATCAAACCCAAATACATCAACAGATAAAAACCCAAAGCATAAATACGCGCAGGTGGGCAACTACAATGTAAGCCTTACGGTTACATCTAAATATGGCTGTGTGGCTGCCGTTAAAACCAAGCCATTTACCGTAAACGGCGCTGTGCCGGTTGCCGGCTTTACGGTAGAAAATGTTAACAGCTTATGCAGCAGCGATGCTGTTATTTTTGATAATAATACCAGTGTTGATTTTGGCCACATCACCAAAATTTTGATGTATTATGATTACGACAGTAACCCCGGCGTTTACAGCACTTACACGCTCGATGACAATACCATCGCTGCTAAATTCAGCCATAATTATGGAACCTTCAGTTCGCCATTAACTAAAACCTACCATGTATACATGGAGGCTTATAGTGGAGGCTCTTGCTTTGCTACTGATAATAAAAATATTGTGGTAAACGCCAACCCATCGGTAATAGTTTCGGCCATTGGCCCGTTGTGCCAGGAGGATGCCCCTGTACAAATAAGCGTAAATACACAAGGTTTCAGTGGAACGGGTGTATTTAGCGGAACGGGCGTTTCCTCAACCGGGTTATTCAATCCGGCAACTGCGGGGCCGGGTACATTTACCATCAGCTATTTATTTACGGCAAACACGGGGTGTACTTATTCAACTTCGCAGCAGGTAATTGTTAACCCAACACCAAAAATTTCGGTACCGGCAACTTTAACTGTGTTAGAGGGCGGGCAGCTAACCATCAATGCCACCACAACCAGCACCGGCCTTACTTACAAATGGACACCAGCTACCGGCCTAAGCAACCCAACATCGCTAACCCCAATTGCCAACCCAAGTGATGATACGCAATACACCTTAACTGCAACTTCTGTTAATGGTTGCGTTGCTACGGCACAGGTATTTGTTTCGGTACTAAAAGCACCGATAGTACCCAACACCTTTACACCCAACGGCGATGGCATTAACGATACCTGGAACATTAAATATTTAGATAGCTACCCCAACGCCACGGTTGAGATTTTTACCCGCTATGGCGAAAAAATATATTCTACAATCAGCTACCCGGTGCCATGGGATGGTACGTACAAGGGTGCGGCATTACCTGTGGGAGTTTACTATTATGTAATTAACCCAAAAAACGGGCGTAACGTAATATCGGGCAGCTTAACTATTATCAGATAAATTTTGAATAAGGCGCACATACAAATACATTGCACATACACTATTTTTGAAAATATCAACAGCAAGAATGTTTCGCTCTAAAGCCACCACCTTTTTTATCCATGCTGCCGGATGGCTTATATTTCTGGGCTTCCCGCTATTGTTTATGAACAAAACGCAGGAGGTGCGGGGCAATTCATTCATCGTAATTACATCACCCTTTTACTGGCTGTTTTGCTTAACCTATATTTTTATGTTTTACTTAAACGCCTGGTACCTGGTGCCACAGCTGGTGTTTAAGAAACTGTATATCCGTTACGGCTTAATTATTCTGCTGCTTTTGGGCTGCGTTTACTTTCTGCAACCTTTTGATAACCTGTTGGAGAACAACCTGCTTAAAAACTCCAAATTTGTTGCCTCGCAGGGCATGCCCCTGCACGATTCATCAATCCCCAACATTGGCAGCGATAGCGCAACGCCCAGTGATAAAAACCTCCCCTTCGGCCCATTACCTCACCAGGATATGCGCATGCAGGACCCGCGGTTTAAGCCCTCTAACAAAATCATTTTTATACACCAGTCGGGCAATATAGATATGGTGGGCTTGTTCATCTTTATCATTGTTATCGGTTTAAGTATCGCCATCAGCACGGTACAAAAATGGCAGCTTACGGAGCGCATGGTAGTACGCGCTGAAGCCGAAAAAGCGCATGCTGAGCTATCATTTTTAAAAGCGCAGATCAACCCGCATTTCCTGTTCAACACGCTTAATAACATTTATGCGCTTTCGGTTACAGATAGTGAACATACCTCAGAAAGTATCATGAAGCTCTCGAACATTATGCGCTACGTAACCGACGAAGTGGGCGAAGACTACGTTTTACTGCAAAGCGAAATTGATTGTATTAATGATTATATCGACCTGCAAAAACTCCGCCTCGGCAAAACGACTGATCTTAACTTCTCGGTTAGCGGCCACATCTTAAACCAAAAGATTGCCCCGCTCGTATTAATGACTTTTATAGAAAATGTTTTTAAGTACGGCGTAAGCAAACACGAAAAATCTGTGATTCATATCAGGCTGGATGCAAGCGCGAAGAAGATCACTTTCTTTTGCCAGAACCCTATTTTCGGGAACGGTGCATCCACCACCAAACGTAAAGGCATTGGCATTTCGAACACCAAACGCCGCTTACAACATATTTACCCGGGGAAACATAAGCTGGATATTAATACCCAAAACGGACTGTTTACTGTGAACTTAGAAATTGACGCTTAACGATATGACAGCCTTAAAATGTGTTGCGATTGATGATGAGCCTTTAGCGCTGGAGATCCTGAAAAAGTATATTGCCGAGTTTCCGGAATTACAGCTGCTGCACACGTTTGAAGATGCGGTATCAGGTGCGGAGTTTTTGAAGAAGAACAAGGTTGATATCCTGTTTATCGACATTGACATGCCCGATATTACCGGCGTTGATTTAGTGCGATCATTGGCAGATAAACCGATGGTGATATTTACCACAGCTTATAAAAACTTCGCCTTCGAGGGCTTTGAGCTACAGGCTTTGGATTACATGCTGAAACCCATCAGCCTGAAACGTTTTTCGGCATCCATCCATAAAGCGCTCGATTATGCCAAATACAAGTCTGCCGAATCAACCGAAGACGAGTCGCTTTATGTACACTCCGAGTATCGGATGATTAAGATTAACCTCAAGGACATTGAGTACATCGAAAGCATGCAGGACTACATCAAGATCTATCTGCTCCATACCGAGAAACCCATACTCACCCTTATGTCGCTCAAAAGCGTGTTAGAGAAATTGCCTGCCAGCCAGTTTATCCGCATTCACCGCAGCTTTGCGGTAGCCAAATCGCAGATCAAATCTATCCATAACCGCAAAGTAAAATTGAACGTTGCCGAACTTCCGGTAGGGAATAATTACTCCGATTTTATCCGCGAGTGGTCTAAATAAGTTGCGTTCGTCGGTGAATTTCTATCATTGAACGATACACCTGATCGTTTGCCTGCTATAGTTGCGATTTTAGATTCAACAATTAAAATCAGCACGTTATGAAATTAGTGAGCGAAAAAAGACGGATATTGGTTTTAGACAAAGACAGCCGGATGCTATCAGTTGTTGATGATATTATGAACTATGGCGATTTCGACATCCATATTATGTACGATGCCAACATGGTATACGATACCGCCAAACAGATAAACCCCGACCTGATTATCCTTGATTACCTTTTATTGGATAATGATTGCCAGTTGATTTGCCAGGACTTTAAAAACGACAGCGAGATGGAAGCCATCCCGATTATTGTGGTTACGGCATTTAAAACCCGCAAATCAAAAGCCGATTCATATAAATGCGATGCCCTGTTTGTGAAACCTTTAGACATGAACGTTTTGGCTTCGCGCATTGATTATTTAATAGCTTCGTAATATTTGCTGAAACTTAATTGATCATCTGTACTTTTGGTATTTATATTTATACCAAAACACGCCGGCCAAATTGCAATGAAAATTAAAAAGAATATAGCTACGAGTGAGAACGGGTTTATTTTTAACCCCGCTACGGGCGATTCATTTTCGGGCAATGCCATAGCTACAGACATTATCGGGGCCATGAAAAACGGCGACTCTGAGGCAGTGATCAAACAAAGCATCCTGGATAAATACGAGGTTACACCCGAGCAATTGAACCGGGATTGGGATGATTGGATAATACAACTAAAAGAAGCTAATTTGCTGGAGTTTGAATAAGATGACAGCAGACAGATACGCCAATTTATGCATCGGTATTACCGGCCTTAATGCCAACGATAATCCGGGGCCGGGTATAGCAGTTATCCGTGCTCTAAGGGCTGGCTTGGGCGATGGGATCCGGATCATTGGCTTATCTTATGAATCAATGGAGCCGGGCATCTACATGCATGAGCTGGTTAACAAAACCTATCAGATCCCCTATCCAACTGCCGGTACAGCGGCCTTATTGGAGCGTTTAGCTTACATTAACGAGCAGGAAAAGCTGGACCTCATTATCCCAAACTTTGATTCAGAGCTATATAATTTTATCAGGATCAGTGCGCAATTACAGCAAATGGGGATCCGTACTTTTCTGCCATCGCATGAGCAACTGGCGCTGAGAGAAAAGGTGAACCTGAGCGATTTCGGGAAACAACATGGCTTTAACGTACCTGCCGATCGTAAATTATTCCGCATCGATGAGCTTAAAAAAGCAAAGGACGATTTAAGTTTTCCGCTGATGATAAAAGGTAAGTTTTACGAGGCATATGTTGCTTATACGATGGATCAGGCTATTAAAGCATTCCACCAGTTAAGCGCAACCTGGGGTTACCCGGTAATAGCCCAGCAGCACATTAAAGGCACAGAAATAAATATAGCCGCACTGGGCGATGGTAATGGTGGTAACATCAGCATTATCCCCATGCGTAAATTATACATCACAGATAAAGGCAAGGCCTGGGCCGGGGTAACTATTGAAGACCCCAAACTGATAGCCTTGGCCAACCAATTTGCCAAAGCCACCAACTGGCGCGGCGGTTACGAGCTGGAAGTGATGCGCGATGCCGATGATAATTTATTTATCCTCGAAATTAACCCGCGTTTCCCGGCATGGATTTATTTGACGGCAGCAGCCGGGCAAAACCAGCCGGAGACATTAGTAAAAATGGCTTTTGGCGAAACACCTGGGCCAATGAACGAGTACCAGGTAGGCAAATTGTTTATCCGTTACTCGTGGGATCATGTGGTTGACATTGCCGACTTTCAGCAGATTTCGGCCCGCGGCGAACTTTAATTATTTGGAACACCGATGCAAAAACTAAAATACGAACGACCCTACATCAAAAAGCTGAACGCCGGGATTATGAACAAATTCGGTACCCGTACCGATGCCCAGGCCTTTACGCATATTGATGGTGTGGCTGTAAAAAGCGTTATAGCGCAATATGGGTCGCCTGTTTTTGTATTGTCGGAGAAGCAGATCCGCAGAAATTACCGCTCGGCTTACCGGGCTTTTAGCACGCGCTACCCTAAAGTGCAGTTTGCCTGGAGTTATAAAACCAATTATCTCAATGCCGTTTGCAACATCTTTCATCAGGAAGGTAGTTGGGCCGAGGTAGTATCGGGCTTCGAGTACCGCAAGGCAATAGGAAACGGCGTACCGGGCAACAAGATCATTTTCAATGGCCCTAATAAACCCAAAGAAGATTTATTACTGGCGATTGAAAATGATTCGCTCATCCATATCGATCATTTCGAAGAGTTGAACTTGCTCATCAGCCTGAGCGAGAATTTAGTAATGAAACCCCGCGTAGCTATCCGCGTAAATATGGATACAGGCGTTTATCCGCTGTGGGACCGCTTTGGTTTCAATTACGAAAACGGTGAAGCCTGGACTGCCTTGACGAAGATAGTTAACTCGGGCAAGCTGCAGTTAGTTGGCTTGCATTGCCATATCGGCACCTACATGCTGTCCACAAATGCTTACGGTATTGCCACCACCAAAATGTGCGACCTGGCCATGCGCTGCAAAAACCAGCTGAAGCAAACGATAGAATATTTAGACCTTGGCGGCGGCTTCCCATCAACCAATACCTTAAAAGGCGCTTACCTGCCGGGAACCGATACCGTACCATCGGCCGATGATTTTGCAGAGGTAATTACTACCACACTGCTCAATTTCGGTTTTACTAATGATGATCTGCCGCTGCTGATTCTGGAAAGCGGCCGCATGCTGATTGATGATGCCGGTTACCTTTTAGGCAGTGTAGTTGCCAACAAACGTTTAGGCGATGGCAAACGTGCCATGGTAGTTGATTTTGGGGTGAACCTGTTGTTTACCTCTTTTTGGTACGAGCACCAGATTAGCCCGGCGCAAGACTTTACGCCACATGTGGAGAATATGACGGTATACGGCCCGCTTTGTATGAATATAGATGTGATCCGCGAGAGTGTAAACCTGCCATTAATTAACCCCGGCGAACACGTGGTAGTGCACAAAGTAGGTGCCTACAATATGACGCAATGGATGCAGTTTATTACCGAACGCCCGGCTGTTGTATTGATTGATGAGCAGCAGCAATCCCACATCATCCGCACATCAGAAACACTGAACTATATAGAAGAACCAGAAAGCACACCGCCTCATCTAAAATAAATGAAACAAGGCATACCCGGATTTATCAAGGCCATTATTAATACCTACTCGGTGCTGTTTTTTTCGCAGAGCCGGGCACTGGGTATTATTTTGCTGTTGGTAACCTTTTTTAATATCCAGGTTGGCTTGTGTGGTTTGGCTTGTGTGGTATTTTCGCTGGGTATGGTACATGCTATGGGTTATCAGCGCGAAAATATTCAGCTGGGTATTTATAGTTTTAATGCTTTGTTACTGGGTATAGCACTGGGTACTTTCTATCATGTAAATACGCTGTTCTTTTTGTGGTTGGCGGTTGCCTGCTTAATTGTGGTAGTTGCCACCATTATATTAGCCGAGAGGTTTAACAAATCGGGCTTGCCAGTTTTGTCGCTGCCTTTCATTATTACCTTTTGGGTGGTTTTGCTGGCAGCCAATAGTATTTTTAAAACAGGACTGCAGCAAAAAAGCAGTTACCTGTTAGAAGAATTATATAATGGCCCAGGCACACTCGCGGGCTTTCAGGGCTATCTGGCTATTGAGTTTCCTTTCTACCTCAACCTGTTTTTCCGCTCGTTGAGTGCAGTGCTGTTTCAAAATAACATGCTGATCGGCATGCTGATGAGCGTCGGCCTGCTTATCCATTCGCGCATTACTTTTAGCTTACTTGTTATTGGCTTTGTGGCTTCCTGTGCGTTGAATGCTGTTACACACACCTATGCAGATGGCATCAGCTATTATCATCTCGGGGCCAATTTTATGATGACCACCGCTGCGGTAGGTGGTTTCTTTATTATCCCATCATGGCGATCGTACCTGGCGGCTGTTCTGGCTATCCCCGTTATTGTGATTTTGGTAAATGCCTTTACCGGCATCCTCGGTGTTTATTATCTGCCGGTATTATCTCTACCCTTTTGCCTCGTGAATATTACTTTGTTGTATGTACTGAAGCTTCGCAAAAACCCGCGGAAGCTTAATTTAATCACCATCCAGCATTACTCGCCCGAGCGCAATTTATACCAGTTTCTGAACCATGCCGAAAGGTTAAACGATTTTAAATATTTCCCACTCCATTTGCCATTTATGGGCAGCTGGACGGTTTCGCAAGGTTATGATGGTGCCATCACCCATAAAAACGATTGGGGCCAGGCGCTCGACTTCGTAATTGAAGACGAGGACAAAAACACTTACAAACTCCCCGGTACGCTGCCCGAGCATTTTTACTGTTTCAATAAACCGGTTTTAGCCTGCGGCGATGGCGTGGTAGAAAACGTGGTTGATTATATCGACGACAATGCCATCGGCCAGACTAACGAAAAAGAAAACTGGGGTAATACCGTAGTCATCAAGCATACCAACGAGCTGTACTCCAAGGTATCGCACCTCAAGAAAAACTCTATCAAGGTAAATCCCGGCGATATTGTAAAACAAGACCACCTGTTAGGTTTATGCGGAAATTCGGGCCGCTCGCCGGAGCCGCACTTGCATTTCCAGGCGCAAGCGACGCCATATATCGGCTCTAAAACTTTGGCTTACCCTTTTGCTTATTATACCACGAACGACAGGCAGAGCGATCCATTTCATTGCTTTACTATTCCGCAAGAAGGGGTGGTTTTAAGTTCGCCCGAGATCAATACCTCCATCAAAAAAGCATTCGATTTTCAACCGGGTTACATGGCTAAAATAAGCACGGCAAGCCGGTCGGAAATGATTGAGGTTTATACCGATGAGCTGAATCAATCTTACATCTATAGCAAAGAAACCGAAGCAACGGCCTACTTTATTAATAACGGCACGCTGTTTTATTTCACCAGTTTTTATGGCAATAAGCAATCGTTGTTATACTATTTTTACCTAACTGCGTTTAAAGTAATTTTCAGCAGTAATGAAAGTATTATAGCGCACGATGTTTACCCGGTTCAGCAAACTACTAACAAGGCAAAATTGTGGTTGCAGGATCTGATAGCGCCATTTTACCAATTCATCAAACTCGAATATCAGAGCAGTTACCAGCCTCAAAAAAACGGAGTGGCCATACAATCTAAACAAACAGATAATACGATACCGGTGATGGAGGCCACCCTAAACATTGCCAACAACAGCTTGCAGGGTTTTAACATCCGTTACAACGGAACAACAATTGAAGCACAATGGACTACAGAAAATATGTGATATTGCTGCTTATCCTGTTCGGCTTTCAAAAACTTAAAGCGCAGGACACGGGCTTTCTGGCGGCCGACAGTACTTCGGCAGCCTTATCAAAAGCAGGCAACTGGCAGGAAATGATCGATTATGGCCATCAAACGCTGGCGGCAGGTACTGATTTTCCGGGCCTCAGGCTGCGTATCGCTTTTGCCTATTTTATCACCGGAAACTACAAGGAAGCCCTGGCCGAATATAACAGGGTATTGCAAAAAGACGCCTACAACCAAACGGCACGCTATTACGCATACTATAGCGCCAATTTTTTAAACAACACGTTACAGGCATCATACAATGCCGGTTATCTAAATAAAGAAACCTTAAAAAAAGAAGAAATTTCGCCCTTTGGCCTGCTTAATATTGGTGCCGAATCTGGTGGTAAATTTGTAAGCAGCAACAGGCGCGGCAACGGCTTTTATGCGCATGCCGGCCTTAGTGACCGGTTGGGATGGCGCTTACAGTTGGAGCAGTCGGTCATTTATTTTAACCAGGATATTATTAACCGCATAGGCTTCGGCCCGCGGTCAGACCGGTATAGGTTATCGGATGATCAGATTGAATATTTCGCCAAGCTGAGTTATATGATCAATCAAAATTTCACGCTCATTGGCTCATACCATTATTTAACAACTAAGTACAATAGTACAATATACCGCAGTAATTTAGGATTAGCCGGCATTAAATACCAGGGGACTAATGTTGATTTACAAGGTGATGTTAACTTCGGCGATATCATAAAGCAGCCCATCATTCAGTATAATGCCATGTTAACTTATTACCCTATGGGTAATTTGAATGTGTATACGATAAGCCGGCTATCCGATAAGTATTTGAAAAGCAAAGACCACTTTATTTTTAACCAGGCCATTGGGTTTAAAATAGTAAAAAGCACCTGGCTCGAATCGGGGGTTACGTTTGGCAGCCAGGAAGATTATCTCGACTCCGACGGCCTGTACGTTTACAACTCGGTTGATAATACCAAGTTTAAATTCAACGAAACGGCTTTTTATCAGTTAAACAGTCATGCACAATTGCGGTTAATCTATACATTCGAGCAAAAGGCCGATGCCTATTTCCCCATAAACTATAACCAAAATTCTGTTACTTTAGGTTTTTTATGGAAGTTTTAAAAAGACCATTAATAACTGCCCTTGTATTGCTGCTTGCCACGCAATTACAGGCACAAACTAATGCCGTTTTACAAAAAGCGTTTCATAACAGTTATGCCGACGAAACAAATAAAAACTACACGGCAGCCATTAATGATATTTCGCCTTACTACGCAGATAATAATTACGAAATAAACATCAGGCTGGGCTGGCTTAACTACTTAAACCAGAATTATAACGCCTCGCAATCATACTACCAGAAAGCTGTAAACTTAAAGCCGGGGTCGATAGAGGCTAAATTTGGTTATGTAAAACCGCTGTCTTTCCTAAAAAGTTGGGATCGGGTTTTAGATCAATATTTAGCCATCTTAAAAATAGACCCTCAAAATACACAGGCTAATTACTGGGCCGGCATTATTTATTATAATCATAAACAATATGATGCAGCTATTAAATGCTTTAGGGCTGTGATTACTTTATACCCATTTGACTATGACGGTAATCACATGATTGCCTGGTCGACCCTGCTGTTAGGCAAGAAGGCCGAGGCCCGGCCATACTTCGAAAAGGCGCTTCTGATTAAGCCTGGCGACGATTCGAGCGAAGACGGCCTGGCCCGTTGTAAGTAACATTTTTCTTTCCATTCTATTTTTGCACCAGTTTATTCACACGCTTTTAGTATCTTAAAGCGGGGTAAATTGTTCCATGAGCCAAGCATCTGCAGAAACACTGAAGCGTACCTTAAAGCCCATTCACCTTTGGGCCATTGCCGTAGGCCTGGTTATCTCCGGCGAGTATTTCGGCTGGAATTATGGCTGGGGTGTAGCCGGTACCATCGGGTTTTTAATCGCTACACTCATTATCACGGTGATGTACATTACCTTCATTTTCAGCTACACCGAACTCACTACAGCCATACCACATGCAGGCGGAGCGTTTGCTTATAGCTACCGCGCCATGGGCCCATTTGGTGGATTGATTGCAGGTTACGCCACTCTTATTGATTTTCTATTAGCTACGCCAGCCATCGCTTTTGCACTGGGCAGTTATCTACATTTTTTATATCCGGTTATCCCGGTACTATCTTCAGCCTTGTTTTTTAATGTGGTGTTTATCTTCATCAATATTTTAGGGGTAAAGGAATCGGCAACATTTTCCGTCTTCATCACCATACTGGCCGTGGCCGAACTCCTGTTGTTTATGGGCGTAATTGGCCCGCATTTTAAAATGGCCAACTACGTAGCCAACCCCATGCCTTTCGGGTGGACAGGCATCTTCGCCGCCTTACCTTATGCCGTTTGGTTTTACCTGGCGATAGAGGGCGTTGCCATGGTTGCAGAAGAGGTTAAAGACCCCGAACGAAATATCCCGAAGGGTTACATCTCCGGCCTTGCCACGCTTACCTTTCTGGCCTTAGGTGTAATGATCCTCGCCGGCGGCATAACCGACTGGCGCAAGCTTGCCAACCTCGATTACCCACTACCTGAAGCCATTGCCGTGGTATTAGGCAAAGGCAATGGGCTTACCAAAATATTTGCCAGCATCGGCCTGTTTGGGCTAATTGCCTCTTTTCATGGCACCATACTGGCATCATCGCGACAAGTGTTTGCCATGGCTCGTGGTGGTTATTTGCCACGGGGATTAGCCAGGATCAATCATCGTTTTAAAACGCCGCACTGGTCGGTTATTGCGGGAGGCTTTGTAAGTTTTGCCGCACTGTTTACCGGCACAACCAGCCAGGTAATTATCCTCTCGGTGCTCGGCGCGGTAGTTATGTATATGATGAGCATGGTTAGCCTGTTCATCCTTCGCAAAAAAGAGCCGGGCTTACATCGTAGTTTCAAGGCTCCATTTTACCCGGTTTTTCCGGCGGTGGCATTACTTATTTCAATAATATGTTTGGTGGCTATTATGTACTATAATTTAATGGTTAGCTACATCTTTTTCGCTGGTCTGAGCCTGGCAATTTTGATTTTCATCCTTACCGGGAAACACAAGATCGCGATTAAGGATGACGTACTTTTAGAGCAAGCAGCCGTAATGATTTCAACCGAATAACGATGGCTTACCAGCACACTATACACCAGCATGTTTACCGGTTCGAAGATCTGAAAGATCTGCTGGCTAAAGCCTCGCCGCTACGGTCGGGCGATGTACTGGCGGGTATTGCATCCGCCACTTACGAAGAGCGCGTGGCCGCACAAATTACCCTGGCCGATGTACCGCTGAAAGATTTTCTGAACAACGCCATCATCCCTTATGAAACAGACGAAATTACCCGGCTGATCATCGACAGTCATGACATCCTCGCCTTTGAACCCATCGCCCACCTAACCGTAGGCGAGTTTCGCGATTGGCTTTTGGGCGATGACATTGATACGGTAACCCTGCAAAACCTCAAATGGGGCTTAACGCCCGAAATGGTGGCAGCCGTATCCAAACTGATGCGTAACCAGGACCTGATTGCCGTGGCGCAGAAATGCGAGGTGGTAACTAAATTTCGTAACACCATCGGGCTGAAAGGCCATTTCTCTACCCGGCTGCAACCCAACCACCCAACGGATGATCCGAAAGGAATCGCCGCCAGTATGATTGACGGCCTGCTATATGGCAGCGGTGATGCAGTAATTGGCATTAACCCGGCAATGGATAGCCCCAGTGGAGTAAACACGCTACTGAAGCTGATTGATACGCTGCGGCAGCAATTTGACATACCGACACAGTCATGTGTGTTGAGCCATATTACTACCACACTGGAGCTAATTAACAGCGGCGCACCCGTCGATCTTTGTTTTCAGTCCATTGCTGGTACGCAACTGGCCAATAGCAGTTTTGGGATTAACCTCGATCTGATTGCTGAAGCTTATGATGCTACACTTTCACTGAATCGCGGTACCATTGGAAACAACGTGATGTATTTTGAAACCGGACAGGGCAGTGCGCTATCTGCCAATGCGCATCACGGGGTTGATCAGCAAACTTGCGAGGCAAGGGCTTATGCGATGGCAAGGAAATTTAATCCATTGCTGGTGAATACGGTGGTAGGTTTCATCGGCCCCGAATATTTGTACGATGGCAAGCAGATTATCCGCGCAGCGCTCGAAGACCATTTCTGTGGCAAACTATTAGGCTTGCCGATGGGGGTTGATGTTTGCTATACCAACCATGCCGAAGCCGATCAGGATGATATGGATAACCTGCTAACCTTATTAGGCGTGGCGGGCTGCAATTTTGTAATGGGCATTCCGGGCTCGGATGATATTATGCTCAATTACCAGTCCACCTCGTTTCATGATGCCTTGTACTTACGCAAAGTTTTAGGCCTGCGCCCAGTTCCTGAATTTGAGCAATGGTTAATGAGACAAGGCATTACTGATAATGTTGGGCGACTAACCCACAGCCAGGCAATGGGCAAATTAATGGATCATTTATTCTGATGCCTAAATGAAGAAGCCCGTCCTCAAAACCACCGATCCATGGGAATCATTAAAGGAATTCACCGCCGCCCGGATAGCCATGGGCCGGGTAGGCAGCAGTATCCCCCTAACTCAATACCTCGAATTTAAACTGGCGCATGCCCATGCCCGCGATGCCGTATATTCTGAACTGAACAGCGAAGCTATTAGCTATTACCTGCAGCATCTCGATATCCCCATTCTTAAACTCCACAGCAAAGCCGAAAACCGGAATCAATATCTGCAACGCCCTGATCTGGGCCGGCTGCTTCACGAACAATCTGCTAAACTTCTAATCGAGCACGCAGGCAAATACGATATCTCCATTATTATTGCCGATGGACTTTCTGCCCATGCGGTAAACAGCAATGCTGTGCAATTGGTAGAAGCTTTGGTTAAATTATTTCGTTCCATAAGATATAAGCTCGCCCCCATTTGCCTCACCGCCCAAAGCCGCGTTGCACTGGCCGATCATATTGCGCATGGATTAGGAGCTAAGCTTTCTATCATACTCATTGGTGAGCGCCCGGGACTTAGTTCGGCAGATAGCGTGGGTGCTTATCTAACTTATAACCCAAGGCCGGGCTTAACCGACGAAATGCGCAATTGCGTATCCAACATCCGTCCCGAAGGCTTGTTGCATCAGTTGGCTGCTGAGAAGATATTTTATTTAATACAGGAGGCTTTTAGGAGGAAGTTATCCGGGGTGGATTTGAAGGATAATGCGGGGTTGTTAACGAGCTAAAGCTCTTAATATTGATCGTCATTGCGAGGTACGAAGACAACCGACCGTAGGGAGCTCATTAATACCGATTAAAACAAATACAACATTAATAATCTCAGACCGATTAGCACTATCCTTAAATACTGCAGAAATCCGTTTTTCATTAGGGAGGGTAGGGCACATTATGAGTCGTCAGTGGATGTCACTTTTCTTTGACCGCCAAAGAAAAGTAACCAAAAGAAAGCTCGCAGCCGGGTCCTGTTGCTACAAAGTGTAGTGATTAAGCAGGGACAGTGGTTTCCGCAACATTACCAATGCTGCATGAGGAGAGGTTATGTTAGAATGGTAGTTGGTTCGGTCACCCATTCTGGCGCAAGACAAAAGGTAAAAAAATCCCGGCTGTCGCCAGGATCTTCATCATCAATAGTCAATTGTTAGTTAGAAAGCTTTTATTAATTACTGGCCATTACCCGTTTGTGCTCCAGGTACAGGTATTTAACTTTGTATTGGTTGGCAATATGATCATAGCTAATTAAGTCGGCATCGCTACGGAAATTATTATGCAGGCTGTAACGAAAATCTGTTGCCTGCGGAAAGCTTGCAGAAAGATTTGCTATCGTTAATTCTTTAACAGCCTGCTTGCCATTTACACTGAAAAAGTATTGCGTAGCCGGCTTATAACCTTTGGTATCCTGAACTAATTTCTCGCGGCTGTAAATGGTAAACCCTACAGTGTCAATTACCTTATAAGCTACGTTGTTATAAAAACGGTAGTCCTGGTTAGCTAAACGGTAACCGAATATTTCATTTTTATTAAGGTTTACCTTCTTCCCTTCGCTCATTACACTGATGCTGCTACCGCCAAAAAATTCGTTCAGCTGTATTGCATTTGTGGTTGAGGCGTAAGTTAATTTATGGTCTTTATAATCGGTTTCGTTAAGGTAAACACCGGTTGTGTTTTGTGCTTTCAGGCTTAAACCTTGTATTATTAAAATGGCTGTGAAAAGTACCTTGATTGAAGTTTTCATTTTATCTATTATTAATTTTATGCTGATTTGTTATTACTGCGCAGTATCATCCCAACTACGTGCCATTTTCTGGCACACTTTACAAATGCTCAAAATTAGGCCTTAAAGGGCGTTTTTGAAAGTTTAGACAGTATTGTTACACTTTACTTACATTCAGAATGGAAGGCAGTGTCGCCAAAATGGAAGTATTTTAATTGATATTACTTAAATTATAACGCCTTTAGGTCAATGCTAATGTGGCAGCCGAATAATCCCTCACAAAAAAATAATTTTAACTTCCCACTAAGTTTTCTCTATCCCGTGCGACTAATTGTATAAATACTAATAATTGAAAGAGCAGTTCATTTTATTAATAAGCAATAACCAGGGCCTGATTCTGAAGGTTTGCAATATGTATTGCAATAGCCGCGAGGATAGGGAGGATATTTTTCAGGATATCATACTACAACTCTGGCGGGCCTATGGCTCATTTAACGGCAACTCCAAGGTTTCGACATGGATTTACCGGGTTGCACTTAATACGGCTATAACCCGGCTTAGAAAAGAAACCAAACGCGAAAAATTTGCCGGGCTTGATGATAACGTTTTTGAGATAGCTGCGACAGACAATAAAGAAGAAAACGAACAGGTGCTGCAAATGTACGAAGCCATAAAAAAGCTGTCGGAGGTTGAACGGGCTATCACCATGCTGTATATGGACGATTACAGTTACCGGGAGATTGCCGAAGTGATGGGTCTTTCAGAATCCAACGTTGGGTTCAACCTCAATAAAATACGCAGCAAATTAAAAACAATGGTTAACAACGGATAATATGGAACTGGACGAATTTAAAGCGCACTGGAACACTATCCAGCATAAAGAATTTCAACAACAAAAGTTTTCGGCAGAAAAATTAGAGCAAATTATTATGAACACTACAGACACATTAGGGCAGTTACGCGCTAAAAGTATTTTTTGGAAAACTCTGGGTACAACCACCAGCAAAATGCTTATTGGGCTACTTGTAGTAGCTTCTTTAATGACCATGGCCGACAAGGCTTACCAGCACAAACTGGCTGATATTCCAGCGAATGCAGCATATGCGCTTGTTATATTACTGTATTGTATTATTACGATATGGGCTTATAAAAAACAGGAACAGATATTTACGATATACAACAATGACAATGTAAAGGCAACCCTTAAACAAACTATTACAGCTTTCAAAAAGTTTTATTTAAAGCTCAAGATCATTTTTCTGCTCTTATACCCGGCCTATACTTATGCAGTTATTAAACTATTTATACCGTACTGGCATCCATCGCAACAAACTATATATATAACCTGCACACTCGTAACCGTTATATCACTTTCAGTTAACCACTGGTATTACAAAGCCAAATTTTTTAAAAAGTTAAAATCGCTTGAGGGTAATTTGAGAGAATTGGAAGCTTAACGCATTAATTCGAAGAAAATACGCTTTCGTGTTTCGCAAGTTGGATCTACCTAAACGTACCCCTTATTAACGTTTCTGCAAAGAGCACAGACTGTGGTTTTCCCCTTAAAAGGGGAAGGCAACGGCATTGCTAATACTACTAGCTTTAATAAGGGGTAGAAATCGAAAACAGCCCGCCATTGTTGTGTTGTCGCCATAGTCGGTGATGCCCAACGCACGTGCTTCGAGTGCCTTAACACGACCCAGTACCCAACCAAAAGAGCCGGACATAATCCGGCTCTTTTGGTTGTTATGTAAATGTATATTAAAATCTCACCAATAATGCTCCGATAAAACGGGTTTCTGAGTTAACCAGATCTGGCTCGAAATCACCTACCGGGGTTGTATTATAACCATCGGGCGAGGTTACGCCACCGTGGCCTGCAAAGTAAGGCACGTTAGCATGACGATGCACAAGCTCTAAACGGAATGTCAGGAAATCATTCGGCATAAAATCCAGCGTGGTCGAAAAGTCATAACCTTTAAAGCTATCGCCGGGGTTAGCTGTAAATGGGTGTGTACCTACATTACCTGTATTTATAGCCGGGATTGGGTTGGCGTCGCCTGTTGGATAAAGCACCAGATAACGGCCGGGGTTGTTGATAAAACCACCACCAACTGTCCAGCCGATGTGGCCGCCATCCAACCACAAACGGTGGTAAACCATACCGCTGGCAAAGTATTGTGCCGGGCCTTTAATGGGGTCTGACGAGAAACCGTTTACACCATCGCCGCTTTCGTCGCCAATATCACCTGTTGCAGAAAAAGCAGCGCGGGTAATAAATTTACTTTTAGGATTATTGTAGTAACGCACCTCCACGCTGTTATCCGAGTGGAACCTTTTACGGTGAGGTTTATCCTGCGTATCGGCGCCATAATAGGTGTTAGTTAATAATTGAAACCACTCTTTAGGGCGCCATAAAATCTGACCACCAATACCAGGCTGGCTGTTAAACATACCGTATGACTGCCAGCCGTTAATTAACCAAGGCTCTATCTTCAACTTATCAGACACGAAGATCTGCACACGGATACCGTTGAAAAACCAGGGTGTATTATCAGAAGTAAATGATGGCTGATAAGCCCAGTTCTCAGCATTGTAATAAGAGAACAAACCCACGTACGACATAAACAACCCGGCATCAACGTTAATACCATGCAGCACATTGAAGTGGTAACCGGCATTCGCTTCGCTCAAATAACGGTAAGCTGTTGCCAGATCATACTGCCCGCGGGTAACACTCAAATCGTTACGGGGAACCACTGTTGAGCGCGTACCGAACTGGGTTAGCAAGCTGGCTCGGATGTTATCGTAATGGAAATCACCTCCAAAAGCAATAGTTGAAATCTCAAACTCATGATCGCGGGCCAGTGCGGTAGAGCCTACTACGGTATGATCTACCGGGTTATGGTTTGATGACGTATAGTTCATATCGAACAGGAAACGGCCGGTAAAGTATTTGGTATCCAGCAGTGATTTATGGCGTCGGTCGTTACCGTTTAGCCAGGTAAAATCGCCGAAGGCAAATGGCTCGCTTTTAACTTTGGTGCTGTCTTTTTTAAGCGTATCAGTTTTAAGGGTAGATGCCGGGCTTTCCTGGGCACGTACGGATAGTAACGACACGCCCAGAAAGATAGATAATAGAACTTTTTTCATTTCGTTGTTAATTGTTATTTGGATTTATTGCGACAGGGTTTAGCGGGTATTTTGTAGGGTTGTTGATCAGCATCAGGGGTAATGTCTCGAGCAGTTTAATGTACAGGCTGATGCCTTTTTTAATTTCTTCGAGGAAGATAAACTCATCAGAAGAGTGCGAACGGGCCGAATCACCGGGACCGATTTTTACCGATGGAATATCAAGCCAGGCCTGATCGGACGTGGTGGGCGAGCCATAAGTTTTGCAGCCGATAGCCAGTCCGGTTTTCACGATAGGATGATCTAGCGGAACAGCCGATGCCCCAAGCGAACCCGGGCGAACGGTAAATTCTGATGAAATATTTTTGCGGATAGTAGCCAGGATGGCTTCGTGCGAAAACACATCGTCGTTACGGATATCTACCGTAAACTCGCACTTGGCGGGTACAATATTGTGCTGCAAACCGGCCTTGATTGCCGTTATGGTCATTTTAACCGGCGACAAGCTTTTTGATTGCTGCGGAAACTGGTACGAGCGGAACCATTCGAGGTCCTTCATGCATTTGTAGATGGCATTGTCGCCCTCTTCGCGTGCGGCATGGCCCGAGCGGCCGGTGCTTATACAATCGATCACCAGGTTGCCTTTTTCGGCAACAGCCATTTGCAGCAGGGTAGGTTCGCCCACAATGGCCAGCTCTAACTTGCCCAATACAGGCAGGATTGATTTGATACCGTTTTTGCCCGAATTTTCTTCTTCGGCAGTAGCGGCAAAACATAAGTTAAAGCCTAAACCCTGGTAACTGTAATAGTGTAAAAAAGTAGCCAGCAGCGATACCAGGCAACCGCCTGCATCATTACTGCCCAAACCGAATAATTTACCACCTGATATTTCGGGGCAAAAAGGGTTTTTAGTATAACCGTTAGGCTTAACCGTATCGAGGTGCGAGTTAAGCAGGATGGTTGGCTTGCTTTCGTCGAAATATTTATTGTAGGCCCAAACGTTGTTTCTTCTGCGCTTAACTTTTACGCTGTAACTTAAAAGATAGTGCTGCACCAAATCAGCAGCGGCAGATTCTTCGCCGCTGAATGATGGGATCTCTATCAGTTTTTGCAGCAGGCTAACCGATTCGCTGAACAGCAACGAATTTAAAGGCAGGGTTTCTTTAACCATAGCAAAACCAGGTTTGGCAATTGCATTCTTAATCATGGTAAAATGTGTTTTAGTTTAACTGGGGGTCGAAAAGCATGGCGGTGCAAAGGCAGTTACACCTGTTTTTGGCCTGCAATACATCGTAGTTTACGCAGCTTTTACAGCCATCCCAAAAGCGGTTTTCCTGTGCTATTTCGGCGTACGTTACGGGTTCGAAACCCAGGTGGGTATTCATTTTCATAATAGCCAGCCCAGATGTAATGCTGAACACTTTGGCAGCGGGGTACTTGCTGCGCGATAACTGGAAGATCTGTGTTTTAATTTGAGAAGCAACATGGTGGTTGCGGTGTTTGGGCGATACAATCAAACCGCTGTTTGATACAAACTTCTCATCGTCCCAGGTTTCGATGTACGAGAAACCGGCCCATTCACCGTCTTCGGTAACAGCCACTATGGCTTTACCTGCATCAATTTTTTCTATAATAGAGGCGGCAGATCTTCTGGAGATCCCCGAGCCTCTCGCTATTGCAGAACTTTCCATTTCGCGGATAATCTGGTCGGCAAATACCACATCTGATGGAATTGCTGACCTTACAATAATTCGTTCACTTTCCATTTTTGATTTTATTTGGGTTGAAGCATCTTCAACTGTATTGGTGGGTATGCCAAAAGAATGCCCGGGTAGCATACCAAATCATCAAATGGCCTCTATCGAGTTTAAAGGCACACTTTATTTGAAAGGCTTTAAGTTTCCACAAAAAAAGCCTCTCAAAACGGGAGGCTTCTTTTTCAAATTAACAGGGATTTGGAGTGAATGACCTTTTATAAACAATTATGAATGCTGCTTGGATCTCCCACATCAAAAATTACAAATAAACTGCATGGCATTAGTTTTCGTTGTAAGAAACTTTGTATCAGGAATATTACGGTATTCTCCTCTTGCTTAACGATTTGTTAATATAGAAGCCCTCTTAATCTCTTCTCTGCTAGGTAATTTCGTCAGCTAAAAAATTTTAAATAAACGCAACCCCTTAATTTAACTGTATGCATAAACATTTACGCATTCTCTTATTGGTGTCTTTATCCCTTGCCTCTTTTATTAAAGGCTATGGGCAAACAGCACCGGTGCCCGTACCAATGGCCAGCCAGACGGTTGTTGGAGGTATTTACTCCTACACCGAAAACTTCAGTGATGTTGCCAACTGGACAGCCAATTTTCAGGCTGGTACAGGAGCCAACCGCTTTAAGTCTGTAGCTATCGGTGGCACAGGCACAATCCCGAATGGCACAAAAACCACTATTTCAACGGCAACATTTTCTACTTCCACGAGTGGTGGCGTGCAAAAAGGAACAGGCAACCTGGTATTTCTGGCAATCTCATCGCCAGACAACAACAACGCGCTTGCCGTAGATTTTTATGTCGACTTCACCGGCAGTACACCAGGAACATTAAGTTTTGATTGGGCCGCCATTGCAAACAGCACAGGCAACCGGGCCGAATCGATCGCAATATATACATCAACCGATGGTACTAACTTTACGGCACTCCCATACACCGACCCTGTTGCTGCTAACAGCCCTATAAACATTGCCAATAATGTGACGGCCGGGGGTACTGTTAACGTTGCATTACCACCCAATGTATCTGTTATCCGTTTTTATACCTACAACGGCAACGGAGGCACCACTGGTTCTCGTTCTAAAATATCGATCGATAATTTAACCGTTACCGCAACGCCCACTTCAGCCCCCCCTCCACCGAGTGATATAACCCCGCCGGTTACAACTGCAGGCTATCCTAAAGCAGGCAACGTAACCACAACCAGTGTTGATTTTACCAATAACCTTAACGAAGCCGGTACTACTTATTACGAAGCATTGCCTGCAGCTGCTGCTGTACCAAGTGCGGCACAGGTTAAAGCTGGTCAGGATGCTTCAGGAACTGCAGTTACCTTATCAGGTTCGTTTGCTGTTGCTGCCGGTACCGATGCTGTTAAAACAATTTCGGGCTTAACAGCTTCTACTGCTTATAAAATTTATGCGGTGTCGCAAGATGCAGCAACCACACCCAACCTACAAACAACGGTTACTACAACTACAGTAACTACACCTGCAGTAACATTAGCTAATACTTCAGCCTCATATCCAAAAGTAAGTAACATAACATCTAACACTGTTGATGCAATAAGTAATCTCAACATCGCCGGTACTACTTATTATGTAGTACTACCTGCTACCAATACAAGTGCCCCATCTTTAGCTCAAATATTTGCCGGCCAGGATGGCAGCGGAACAGCGGCATTCAAGTCGGGCTCATTTACAGTAGGCACTGCCAATACAGATGTTACTTCAACCATTACAGGCTTAACTAATTCAACAGCCTATAACATTTATTTTGCTTCAAAAAATACAGCAGGCGATCAGCAAACACTATCTACATTGCGTAGTATTACCACGCCTTTTGCTATTTTTCCTTTTACAAATGTTGTAGCACCGGCCACAACACCGGTAGTTATTGTCGGCTCGGGCACAACAGACCCAACACCCTTGCCAATCGTGCCGGGTATAACTTTTACCCCATTTACAGCTGTGGGTGTTTCTGCACAACCAAACGCAGCAGGCCGGTTTTCATTTACCGCCTGGCCGGGAGGCGCAGCCAGCGGCAATGATGACCCTGCTTCATTTACCGGCGTGATAGATCCCAATAACTTCTATTACGAAGTAACTGTTACCCCACAAAGCGGCAAACAGCTTAGTTTAACTTCAATTAATTTTACGGTACAACGTTCAAGCACCGGTATCAGGCAATTTGCTGTAAGAAGCAGTCTCGATAATTTTGCCAGCAATTTACCAGCCTCTGTTAATCCAACATCAGCCACACTAACCGCTAATAGTACCACTAATATATTCCAGGTGCTTGATGCTAATACATCGGCCACTGCTGGTAGTACAATTACGCTTGGCAACACTTTTAGCAACTTAACCAATGCTACAGTTAAATTCCGCTTTTATGGTTTAAACTCAGAAGGCAATGCAGGTACCTTTAGTATTGATGATGTAAACTTTGTTGGTTCTACAGGCGCGGCAACCCCTCCGGCAGATGTAACACCACCGGTTAACGCAGCTGGTTACCCTAAAGCTACTAATCTCACTAATACATCTGTTGCTTTAGTAACTAATCTTAATGAAACCGGAACCACTTATTATGTATTGATCCCTAACAACGGGACGGCACCTACTACCGCTGCACAAGTTATGGCCGGCACAGATGGCGCCGGTAACGCGGCTTTAAAAGCCGGTACTATAAATGTAACCGCGGCAAATACAGACGCTTTGGCAACCATAAGCGGTTTAACCCTCGCTACTGCTTATAAAATATATGTTGTATCAAAAGATGCTGCTGCTAATGTACAAACCATAGTGGCAACGGTACAGGCAACTACCACCGGTGATACCCCCAAAACAGATCAGCACATTACTTTAGCTGCCACAGCTACCGCTACCTACGGCGCGGTCGATATCGACCCGGCTGCTACCAGCGACAATACAACAATCCCTGTTGATTATACCAGCAGCGATGTTACTACAGCAACTATTGTTAACAACAAAGTACATATTTTAAAAGCAGGAACAGTTAATATTACAGCTAGCCAGGCAGGCAATGCCTCTTATGACCCGGCAGCCTCTCAACAACAAGTTTTAACTCTTATACCGAAAACACTTACTGTTACCGCCAATAACCAAACCAGGGTATACGGTGCTGCCAACCCAACACTTACTATAACTTATACAGGTTTTGTTAATGGCGACACCCAGGCTAGTTTAAGCACTCCTGCAACTGCTACTACCACAGCAACAACAACATCGGCATTGGGCACTTATGATATTACCCCCGCCGGGGCAGTAAGCAATAATTATACTTTTAATTATGTAAATGGTAAGCTAACGGTTACTTCAAACAGCCGTGTACTTACTTTCAATAGCTTACCTGCAAAAACATACGGCAATGCCGATTTTGACCCAGGTGCTACATTAAGCAGTGGGGAAACACCAATCTACAGCACATCAGATGCTAATGTGGCCACTATTGTAAATGGTAAGGTGCACATTGTTAGCGCTGGCAATGTAACCATTACCGCTGCGGCCCCAGCCAATGCAGCATATGGGGTAACACAGCCGGTAAGCCAGTTTTTAATTATTAACAAGGCCGACCAAACTATCAATTTTGCAAGCATACCCGGCCTGTTAAGCGGCTCTACTTATAGCTTAACCAATGTAATATCAAGCTCTGGCCTGCCGGTTACCTTTACGGTTGACGATCCGTTTATTGCCGGCGTGCAGGGTACAACTTTAAATGCACTAACCATTGGCACCGCTACGGTTATTGCTTCGGTAGGGGCAAACGTTAATTATAATGCGGCGAGTACTTCGCAACAGGTAAAAGTAACCAATGTTAACGGCGACGAACTGGTTGTTCACCAGGCTGTATCACCAAATGGTGATGGTATCAACGATTTCCTTTTTATAGAAGGCATACAAGACCATCCTGTTAATAAAGTGACTATTGTTAATGGCACAGGCATAAAAGTATTCGAGGTTAATAATTACAGCAATACCAACAGTAACCTGGTATTTAATGGCCGCTCAAATGTTAACGGTAAGCAGCAGGTAGCCGGTACTTATTTTTACCTGATTGAACTTAACGATGGCGGTAAATTAAACCGTAAAACCGGGTACTTCCTGCTTAAATACTAAAACCTTTGATCATCTAATTTTCGCTTAACCATAAATGAAACAACATATTAACACCGTTATTAAACTTACGCTTGTAAGTTTAATAACCATATTGCTGCCTTACATGGCCAAGGCCCAGCAACAGTTTACTTATAGCCAGTACATGAATAACCAAACGCCGCTTAACCCGGCTTATTCATTGCTGGACCAAAACGGATCATTAAATGCACTACTACGTAAACAGTGGACAGGTATTCAAGGATCGCCAACTACTTTTATTTTCAATGGCAGCATGCCTATCGAATCGATCAACGGTTCAGCCGGTGTTATTGTGATGAATGACCAATTTGCCGTTGAACACTTAACCGAGATCAACGCCTTTTTTGCCAAGAGTATTAACCTGAGCGAGAAAACGCATTTAGGTGTGTCCTTGAATGCAGGTATTCGTAATTATGTAGCTAACTACTCATCGCTTGATTCTAACGACCCGCTGTTTCGTGATGATGTGCGTCAGAACAAACCCAACTTTGGCTTTGGTGTGATGCTTTATTCTGATCAATACTTTTTAGGTGTTGCCGTGCCGGAGTTAACCTTTACTTCGTTAGGTACCGCATC
>CAHJXH010000047.1 GCA_903644075.1 Sphingobacteriaceae bacterium
GGATGGCTTATTAGGATATTTGTTTTTTTACTAAAAATGTGTTTATGAAAATTAAAAATCTACTTTTTTTTGTCGCTATTTCTTTAACTGCTGTTAGCTGTAAAAAGGATAATAAGGACGATGCTACTACTACCCCAACCAATGGTGCTGGCGGTACTACAACTACACCACCTACCGTTATTAACTACTCAATTACAGAAAATTTTGATGCAGGTTCAAAAGGAGGCTATGCCAAGGCCGATGTTACTTTAAGCACCGGTGCATGGAATTTTGATAATGCTCTACTGGGCAACCTTGCTGCCGATCTTAAAAATGGTGCACAATCCGTACGGATGAAAACAGGTGCCATAAGCATGGACTTTGATATTAACGGCTTGCAAACCTTATATATTAAACATGGCAAGTATGGTACAGATGCTACTTCAACCTGGCAATTATATAAATCGACCGATGGTGGCCTTAGCTATACCCAGGTAGGTACAGATATCAGCGAAACTAATACTACCCTGAAGTTAGATTCATTTCAAATTGCTGCTACCGGAAAAGTACGTATCCAGATTAAAGATATCACTACGAGTGCTACCCCGCGCCTTAACATTGATGACATTACCTTTAAAGGTACCGGCGACCCGGGCATCACGGTAGGTGTACCAGATACTAACCCTACTGATACTGCAGGTACAACAACCCCCGGCGCAAGCAGAGGTGTAAAAGTTGATGGCGATGCGCCACCAACATCAGGCGATAACAGCAATTTATTATTCGGTAACCCATCAGGCGCTACAACATCTACAGTAACCAGTGCTGATAATTACTTGATGGATCAGGGATATTATGTAGAATCATACAATAGTACCAAAGCCGAACCTAACTGGGTAAGCTGGCACTTAGATAATACCAATACTACAAACACAACCGGCCGTTTAGATAATTTTGCCGCTTTTTCTGGTTTACCAACAGGTTTTTACGCAGTACAAAGTAATAGTTACTCGGGTTCGGGTTTTGATAGGGGCCACAACTGCCCATCTGCAGATAGGACAAGTTCTACAGATGCCAACTCTGCTACTTTCCTGATGACCAATATGATTCCGCAGGCACCGCAAAATAACCAACAAACCTGGGCCGGACTTGAAAATTACCTTCGTACTTTAACAGATGCAGGTTATGAGGTTTACATTATTATGGGTAGTTATGGCAGCGGCGGTAGCGGTAGCCAGGGTGGTACTACTACCAGCGTTAATGGTGGCAAAGTAAACGTACCAAGTAATGTTTGGAAGGTAGCCATTGTATTACCAAAAGGTGATGCCGATTTAACACGCGTAACCAATGCAACCCGTGTTATTGCCATTAATACTCCAAACATTAACACTATTAACACCGATTGGACCAAGTACATTGTAACTGTACGTGATATTGAAAAAGCAACCGGTTATAATATATTTTCAAACCTGCCGCAATCTATCCAAGATGCTATAGAACTTAAAACTGATAGCGGGATCTAATTTAGATTACACTGATTTAAACGTGATTACACCGATGAAGCTAAAATTTCATCGGTGTTTTTTTTTATAAATTTAACCTATATCAAACCTTATGAAAATTAAAAATTTAATTTTCCGTATTGCGTTACTTACTGTAAGTAATTTTGCATTTTCTCAAAGTAGGCCACTTACTAAAAGGGAATTAGCACAATCTATAGAGTATGTAGCTTCTAATCATATTATGCTTGTTCTTAAAAATAAAGAAGTCCAAATATTTAGGATCAAATCATCCAACATTGTAAGTTTATCAGGCAAACCTAAACAGATAAAAAAAGAAAAATCTGAAATTGATGAGCAAATTTTGATGAAAAAGGAAATTTATATGGGTTGAAAATTAAAAACAGGGCTGGACTTTCGTTCTAAAAGTGGATAATAAAATAACTAAGCCATTTAATATGGTTCAAGCTTAATGATCTTTGAAATTCGTTTCCACGCTATTTTGCGAAGTTTAAAAGTTTAAAAACGAAGATATGTATGCTATAGGGCTTATAACCAAAAATTAAATACCCATTGAAAGTGATATACTGTTTGGGGTTAAGTCCGGTCATGTAGTTTACATGAGTTTTGTAGAAGATTATTCTTATTAACAAAAAAGGCGATGAAAAATTTCATCGCTTTTTTTTATTGCGTTTAACTAAATCGTTTTAGCGGGTCGATACCTTATTTTAATTATAATCCCAGTTGCTCAGAAATCTCCAGCATTCTTTCAATAGGTTTAACGGCACGGGCAATAATATCTGCAGGTACAGTTATCTCCGGCGATTCGTTTTTAAGGCATAAATAGAGCTTCTCCAGCGTGTTTCTCTTCATGTGTGGGCAATCATTACATGCACAGCTGTTATTGGGCGGTGCGGGGATAAATACCTTATCGGGGTTTTCTTTTTGCATCTGGTGCAGTATACCAGATTCGGTAGCTACGATAAATTCTTTATCATCATGGTTACTGGCATATTTTAAGATCCCTGTTGTAGAGCCAATATAATCGGCCAGTTCCAGTATACTTTCCTCACACTCAGGGTGTGCGAGTAATTTTGCGTTAGGATAACGCTCTTTTAGTTTGGTAATTTTTTCTCTCGAAAATATCTCGTGCACCATACAGGCGCCGTTCCATAAAACCAGGTCGCGGCCGGTTTTCTCGGCTACATAACGGCCCAGGTTTCTATCCGGTCCGAAGATAATTTTCTGGTCCTTAGGCAAACTTTCTACAATCTGTACAGCATTACTCGAGGTACAAACAATATCGCTTAAAGCTTTAAGTTCAGCCGTGCAGTTTACGTAGGTGATAACCAGGTGATCCGGGTAGTTTTCCTTAAACTTTTTAAACAGGTGAGGCGGGCAGCTGTCGGCCAGTGAACATCCCGCTTTAATATCGGGGAGTAAAACCTTTTTGGTAGGGGATAGTATTTTGGCTGTTTCGGCCATAAAGTGTACACCCGCAAACACAATAACATCCGCATCAGTTTTTGCAGCTTGCTGAGACAGGCCAAGGCTGTCGCCAATATAATCGGCAACGTCTTGTATATCTCCTTCCTGGTAATAGTGTGCCAGTATAACTGCATTCTTCTGCTTTTTTAATTTTTCAATTTCATCAAAAAGGTCCAGTGTTGGGTCGATGTATTCGTCGGCAAAACCCTTGATATTTATTTCTTCGAAAGTATTCATTTTTGCACAGATCAATAAAAACAATAATTCTTATTAATATAAATCTTATTGTTTGTTATAGTGTTAGTAATGTGGAAAGCTCAGTATAAAATGATTTTGAAAAATGATTTATCCGCACGTTATCCACATTTATGTTAATTAATTATTTACTTAAAGTACTCATCCTAAAATGATTTTATAAATAGGCATTTTACTTTCCAACTTATAATGTTAATTATTTGTTTGGTGGATAAATGTTAGTGAAGCGTCAGATTTACCTCATAAGTTTCTGATAAGTTGTCAACCAATTGGGTTCTTAACAGGGTTATCCACATTTTTATATTTTTATAATTATTTATCACCGCAAAATTAACATCTTTTAATAGGGTTGTTAACACAAGTATTACTTTTACACATCTATTTAATGAATTATGACAAAAACTGTGGATTTCCTGGTTGTGGGCTCGGGGATAGCCGGATTGAGTTTTGCACTAAAGGCTGCGAAACATGGTAAAGTACTGATAGTTACAAAGGCAAACGAAGACGAATCGAACACTAAGTACGCCCAGGGGGGTGTTGCAGTGGTTGTGGATAAAAAAGATGATTCTTTTGAAAAACATATTGAAGACACACTAATTGCCGGCGACGGACTTTGCGACCCCATCGCTGTGGAAGCTGTGGTTACCGAAGGGCCTGCACGGATCAGGGAAATTATTGATTACGGAACCAATTTCGACAAGACAAACGAAGGTATTTATGACCTGGCTAAAGAGGGCGGCCACTCAGAATTTCGTGTATTACATTATAAGGATATCACCGGATTTGAAATTGAACGTTCTTTACTGGAACAAATTCATCAAAACCCTAATATTGAGATCATTACGCATTATTTTGCTGTCGACCTGATTACGCAGCACCATTTAGGTGAGTTTGTGGATAAATCGAGCACCGATATAAAGTGTTATGGAATCTACGCTTTAAACACCAATACCGGTGATGTGGATAAGATCTTATCTAAAGTTACCGTGATGGCTTCTGGCGGTGCAGGGCATATCTATGCTATAACTACCAACCCAACTATTGCAACCGGCGACGGTGTGGCTATGGTGTACCGTGCTAAAGGTAAAGTGCGTAATATGGAGTTTATTCAATTCCATCCAACGGCCTTATATAATCCTGGTGAATATCCGTCGTTCCTAATCTCTGAAGCAGTACGTGGTTTTGGTGGGATCTTAAAACGCCTGGATGGCAGCGAGTTTATGCAGGAGTATGATCCGCGTAAATCACTGGCGCCTCGTGATATTGTGGCCAGGGCTATTGATGCGGAGATTAAAAAATCGGGTGAGGATTATGTGTACCTCGATATCCGCCACCGAAGCAAAGCCGATATATTAAACCATTTCCCTAATATCTATGCCAAGTGCCTGGATATTGGTATTGATATGACTAAGGATATGATCCCGGTTTCGCCGGCATGTCATTATATGTGTGGTGGCGTACTGGTTGATCATTGGGGCCGCTCATCTATCAGCAGGTTATATGCCTGCGGCGAATGCTCATCAACAGGTTTGCATGGCGCTAATCGTTTAGCTTCAAATTCATTATTAGAGGCGTTAGTATTTGCACATCGTATTTATGAAGATGCAGTTATCCAGTTCGATAAATTTGAAACTCCTGATAATATCCCGGATTGGAACGAGAACGGTGTACAGCTCTCGAACGAAGATATCCTGGTTACCCACAACCTGCGCGAAATGCAGAAGCTGATGAATGACTATGTAGGTATCGTTCGGTCTGATTTTCGTTTAGAAAGAGCCATGCGCCGTTTAGGTTTACTGCATGAAGAAACAGAATCGTTCTACAAACAAACCAAACTTTCGGTAAAACTTTGTGAGCTGCGTAATTTGATCCAGGTATCATACCTCGTAGTAAAATCGGCCATGAAACGTAAGGAGAGCAGGGGATTACATTATACGACTGATTATCCGCAACATGCGGAGGTATTGGAGGATACTGTTTTTTAATATATTCGATTTTTAAATTTATCTTAGTCCGTATGCAGGTCGCCTTAATATAATGACTAATACTAATCCTTCAAATAATTTTCATCTCTTAAACTTAATTATTGATAGTTGGAAAGGCATTACAATTTGTGCTGCAATTCTTGCTGGTGTCTTTTTAGGTGGGTTTAAAGCGGGCTCATATTTAACTAAGAATGAACTTGAAAAAGCTAATTATGATAATGTAATAAAATATCAGAGTGAAATCCAAGATTTGAAATCTAAGTATCAACAAGATGAATTGGATAGAACTAAAAGTTCTATCGATGAAATGAAAAAAGCAATGGAAAAATTAGAAGATAGCAAAAATGAAAAGAAAAATCTTTAGTGGTCTAATATTTTTGCTGCTAATTAGCTCAATCATTTTTAACTATCTATTTTATAATGATAAGAGCTTTTATAAAGATAGATTGAATAAACAGAGTATACTTATTTCTAAAAGTATCAGAAATGATTCATCATTCAATGCTAAAAATAAAATTTACGCTGAAATTATTTCCAAATACTTCGATGATGAACAATTTATTTCTGGGAAGAAAACTATTACTGCAGATCAATTAATTAAGATGTATAATAGTTCAAATAATAAAAATGATAGTTTAAAAGCCGAGTTAGACATTTACAAGAAAAGATACGAATCTATACAAGATTCGTTATTTAGATTAAGGATAAAATATAACTATGCACAGAAATTATACAAGTTTAAAGTTTATAGTTATGACAGGGGTAATACTATTTATACTGATAACAAGTTTGTAGGTGTTGACTCGGCTATGATTTTATACCCTTATCTAAAGGATAGGATGGAGAAAAACAATAAAGGAGCTTGGGACATAGACTTGTCTGGTGGTGCAAGTTACACAAAGAGGTTAAATAGATTAATAATAGATTTAAAGGAAGAAAATAGAAAAGGGGACAGTGTTATTAAAGCTTATAAGCTTAATCATTAGATAGAGAGCGGAAAACGGGGCTCGAACCCGCGACCTTCAGTTTGGGAAACTGATGCTCTACCAGCTGAGCTATTTCCGCTTAAATATTATACTAATGTAGAAAATTTTGTTGTCAGTTGTGTGGTTTCAATATAAGGTAGATAACTTTACAACACTGACAACTGACAACAGAAAACCGACAACAGATATGCCATTAATACTACCTGTAAAGGATAAAACCCCATCATGGGGTAACGATTGTTTTATTGCCGATAATTGCACCATTGTGGGTGATGTGGTAATGGGTGATAATTGCTCAGTGTGGTTTAATGCCGTGGTTAGGGGCGATGTAAACTATATCCACATCGGTAATAATACTAACATACAGGATGGTGCTGTTATCCACGCTACCTATCAGCGGGCAGCAACTACTATTGGTAGTTATGTATCTGTAGGCCACAATGCTATTGTACATGGCTGTACCCTGCACGATCATGTTTTGGTTGGCATGGGCGCTATTGTAATGGATAATGCTGTGGTGCATCCTTATGTGATTATAGGGGCAGGTTCTGTAGTATTAGAGAATACCATTTGCGAGACAGGTTATCTGTATGCCGGTACTCCGGCAAAAAAAATAAAGCCATTGACCGAAGAGCAAATGGCTTTATTAAATAAACTTCCGGATAATTATATCCTGTATTCGAGCTGGTTTAAGGAAGCGTAGATTCGCCCGGAATATCTACAGATTCTTCGGTTTCCCAGTTAGCCCTTAAGTTAATGTCTTTATTATAAAGCCAGATATGCTCGGGTTGGGTTCCTCTTTTTACAGATCCGCTATCCCATATGCCGTTTCGGTTACTATCATAAATAACGCGCACTTTGTATTTACCCGTTAAATAATCCTTTAATATTATAGAGGTATTTTTGGTGAGTGTCACAGTTCTTAACAACTGCTTTTCACTATTGAGTATCTGCGCAACATAAGCTTTGGAGGTATCTGGTACATTTAGTTTAATGGTTAATGTACCGTAGTTCTCGGTTTTGTTAAGCGTAAAGCGTTTGAACGATTTCTTGTTCTTATCACCATAAATATCTGTAAATGCGAATTCATTTAAGGTGAGTTGATAATTAGCTTTCTGTTTAAACTTGTACTTAAGTGCAATCAGTTTTGGATTATTAGGGTCTTTCTGCGCTGCAAAATTTACCTGTAACGAATCTTCTGTCAATGCAATTAAGCTGGGGTCGAAATTGTCGATAGGCAGATTAGATGTGATTAACAGGTCCTTGCCTGGCTGCAATAACTGATTGTTATCAATGTTATATTTGAAGGCAATATTACGTGTAAAAGCTTCTTTTTTTCCCTTGCGAAGAAATATGGTATCTAAAGGTTTTTGTTTATCAAAGAAAGCGATACGAACAGAATCGAAATCCATCCTTTTCAGATAAACCATAGCTGTATCATTAGTCTTTCCAAAATCAACATACTTGCTTTCATCTACATCAGTAGGATAGGTAATTTTGATAGATGGATCGCGAAGTGGCTTGTTGAAAGTGAAGAACATCTTTCCATCCGGATCAAAGTGCTTATCCATCACTCTAAACTTATCAGGTGTTTGCTTAAACAAACGAAGTGAAATGTTCGAAGTATCTTTATTTAAATGGATAGGATCTTTCGAAAATGCAATCAGTTCCTGATCGTTGTTATAGATCTTATCCGGGCTCGTTTCTTTAAGGGCATAAATTCGATAGTTGCCATCGTGCAAATTGCTTAATGTAAAATTACCGGCCGAATCTGTTGTAGTGTAGATACTCGGTTTCTTTTTACCAAACATCACGCTATCCTGGCTCAAAGGAAATAACATCACCGTAGCTTCTTTTTCTTTTTCCTGCGTATCGGTATTGGTCACATTTCCCGAAACGGTCAGTGAATCAATATGCGGACCGGTAGATAAAACGTATGTGAAATTTTTCAATACGTTGCCTTCGTTTACATCGGCTATAGCTTTGCCAAAGTTTATTACATAGGTAGTGTTCTTGTGTAAAGTGTCCTTAAAATCTATCACTAAACTTTTTTGACGAATTTTATATTCCGGCGATCTTTCCATCGCAGGGCTAATGCTGATCTCTGCATATTGATTCGTCAGTTTAAAATATTCGTCGAATTGCAGAGTCACAGATTTAGCTGTAAAATTCCGCGTCATATTTTCCGGAGTAGCCTTCAACAATTTTGGTGGGGTACGGTCTCTCGGCCCGCCCATTGGCTTTTGGATGCTTGCACAACCATAAACTATCAAAACAGCAATAAATGCAAAGAAAATTTGAGGCAAAAAAGCTCGTGTTTTATTTAAGGGCATTTTTAAGCTTTATAATCGATTTTTATCATTTTATGATTATTGGTATTAGAAATTAAAAATAATTGCTCTAATAGAATATTTATAATTAACTGATAATCAATAATTTATGTTTATTTTGACATATGTACCATTAAAACCGAAATATCAGAAGGTGACACACCGGAAATCCGCGATGCCTGGCCTAAAGTTCTTGGTTTTATTTTCATCAATTTTTCGCGCGCTTCTTTTGAGAGGGAAACCAAAGTTTGATAATTGAACTCGGGGTTGATTTCATTGTCTTCCATTTTTTTCATGCGGGCTACAATGTCCAACTCTTTTTCAAAATAGCTCTCGTATTTAATTTTGATCTCGGCCTGCTCAACGGTTTCCTGATCATAAGCAGAAAGTAGTTCGGCCAATGATTGATCTGCTTTTACCAAATCAGTAAATGAAATTTGTGGGCGACTTAGTAAAGCAAATAACTTAGCATTTTGCGATAGGGGGCTTGTGCCTAACGTTTCGAGTAACTCATTAACTGTAGCAGGCTCTATTGATTTGCTTTTGGTATAGGCTATAATATCATCAGAGTTTTTTACTTTCTGTTTTACTTTTTCTAAGCGCTCGTCGTTGATCAAACCTAACTCATAACCAATAGGGCTAAGGCGAACATCGGCATTATCCTGTCTTAATAGTAAGCGGTGTTCAGCTCTCGAGGTAAACATACGGTAAGGTTCTTCGGTACCTTTGGTTACCAGGTCATCAATTAAAACACCGATGTATGATTCAGATCTTTTAAGGATAACTGCTGGTTTACCATGTACATTTTGGTGTGCATTAATACCAGCCATTAGCCCTTGAGATGCTGCTTCTTCGTAACCGGTGGTACCATTGATCTGCCCGGCGAAGAATAAGTTTTTGATCAGCTTAGTTTCCAGCGTTAATCCCAACTGGGTAGGAGGGAAGAAATCGTACTCAATGGCATAACCTGGACGGAACATTTTTACGTTCTCGAACCCTGGTATCTTTTTCAAAGCGCGGTATTGTACATCCTCGGGTAAAGAGGTAGAGAAACCATTTACATAAATTTCTACCGTATCAAAGCCTTCGGGTTCTACAAATATCTGGTGACGTTCGCGTTCGGCAAAGCGGTTGATTTTGTCTTCGATAGATGGGCAATACCTCGGGCCTAAACCTTTAATACGGCCGGTAAACATTGGCGATCTTTCGAAGCCTTCTTTCAATGTCTCGTGTACTTCGGCATTGGTATAGGTAATCCAGCAGCAACGTTTTTCGGTAGGTATAGCTACATCTGTATAAGAGAAACGGCTGGGATTTTCATCTCCCCACTGCTCTTCCATTTTGCTATAATCTAAACTCCGTCCATCCACGCGGGGAGGAGTACCTGTTTTCATGCGGCCCGATTCGAAACCTAATTCAACCAATTGCTCGGTTAAACCTGTAGCTGCTTTCTCGCCGGTGCGGCCACCTCCAAAACGCTTTTCACCGATATGTATAGTACCGTTTAAAAAGGTGCCATTAGTTAATACTACAGAGTCACCTTCTATCTCAACACCTATTGAGGTTTTAACACCGCAAACTTTTCCGTCTTTAACTATTAGTTCGCTTACCATGTCCTGCCAAAAGTCTACATTTGGGGTAGCTTCTAAGGCTAAACGCCACTCCTCGGCAAAGCGCATACGATCGTTCTGCGTACGTGGGCTCCACATAGCAGGGCCCTTAGATAAGTTAAGCATCCTGAACTGAATAGTCGTTTTATCCGCAATAATACCAGAGTATCCACCTAATGCATCTATCTCGCGTACTATTTGCCCTTTGGCTACACCACCCATAGCAGGGTTACAGCTCATCTGCGCAATGGTATTCATATTCATGGTTACCAGCATTACAGACGAACCCATATTGGCAGCAGCAGCGGCGGCTTCACATCCGGCATGGCCTGCACCAACTACAATAACATCGTATTTCTTAAACATAACGTTGATGTTCCACGTGGAACATTGATTTACAAAATTAACTTTTATCGTCTGATGTTCCACGTGGAACATTGAATAATGACAATAGGGCGAATGTTGCCCAAATTGCTTCTAGTACGATAAAAGGATAAAACTTTATTAATATAGACGAGATGCAACACAATACTGCACCCAAAAAATTCATGAAAGTATATACCTTGCTTTGTGCAGGTAGTTTCTTGTATAAGTTTAATAAAAAGGCTATTAATAGTATAATAACCCCGGTTGAAGCCAAAAAATCTGATAATTTCATTGTATCAATTAGTTTTCAGATAACTCCAGCCACTTTAACGATTTCTCATCAAGCTTATCTGTTAGTTGTTGTATTATCCTTGCTGTTTCGGTTAATTGTTCGTGGCTTAAACTACCAGAGTTTAACGTAACAGTATGCTGTTTTATTTCAGTCTCAATAGTAGCTATTTCTTTTTCCAGGTCTTCAATAGCTTTTAATTCTTTAAAGCTTTTCTTGCTGGTTTTGGTATCTACTGGTTTAACCTGAACGGGTGCAGCAACTGGTGCTTTCTTAGCATCTGCTTTAGCTTCGTCCAGTTCGATACGCCATGATGAGTAGTTACCATTGTAGATATTGATTTGTCCGCTGCCATCTAATATAAAAAGCTGATCAACCAATTTATCTAACAAATACCTATCGTGCGATACTAATAATAATACGCCTGTATAGTTCATCAAAAACTCTTCGAGTACATTCAGGGTATCAATATCCAGATCATTGGTAGGCTCATCCAATATCAAAAAGTTTGGGTTCTGCATCAGGATGCGCATCAGCTGCAAGCGTTTCTTTTCGCCCCCGCTTAAATTGGTAACAAAACCAAACTGTTTAATAGGGGGGAAGAGGAACTGTGTAAGTAACTGCGATGCGGTAATTGTTTTACCATCAGCCATCGGGATAAACTCAGCTACATTTTTTACAATGTCAATTACACGCTCTTCGGGGTTAAAAGTAATACCTCCCTGGTGAAAATATCCCATCACAGTTGTTTCACCTTTGGCTACTTCACCTTCATCTGGCAATATATTAGCAGTAAGCAAATTCAGCAAAGTTGATTTACCACTACCGTTTTTACCGGCAATACCAATACGATCACCCTTTTTAAATACGTAGTTAAAATCATCAATAACCTTACGGCCCTGGAAGGATTTAGTTAAATGATCAATCTCAATGATCTTATTTCCTTGGCGCGAAGTTTTTAAACTTAGCTGTACTTTTTCATGTGTGGTTTTCTTAGTCCGTTCTTCCAGGTCGTAGAATGAATCAATACGAGCTTTTGATTTAGTACCGCGAGCTTGCGGCATACGGCGCATCCACTCCAATTCCTTTTTCAGGAGGTTGGTGTTTTTTTGAAAAGTTGCTGCATCAGATGCTTCACGCTCGGCTTTCTTTTCCAGGTAATATTGATAATTGCCGTTATATGGGAACAGCTTTCCATTATCAATCTCTATGATCTCATTACACACATTATCCAAAAAGTACCTATCGTGTGTAACCATCACAATAGTTTTACCGCTGCTGGTTAGCATTTTCTCCAGCCATTCAATGGTATCAATATCCAAGTGGTTGGTAGGCTCATCTAACAGATAAACTTCCGGGTCCTGGATTAGCAGGGCAGCAAGAGCCAAACGTTTCTTCTGACCACCAGATAATGTATCAATCTTTTGATTCAAGTGGTGAATATCCAAGCGGCCTAAAATCTGCTTAATCTCATACTCATAGGCCCAGGCATCTGCCTCGCTTAATTCTTCGGCCATTTTGTTAATGGCGTCATAATTTTCGGGATCATTCTCTACCAGTTCTTCGTACTGTTTAATCAGTTGTTGTTGTTTGTTATCAGCATTAAAGATAAAATCGCTGATGGTATAATCTTTTTCAAACTTAGGGTCCTGGTTAAGGTAACTTACGTTCAGATCTTTTGCACGCACGGCTTTACCCTCAACCGGGGTCAGATCACCGGCAAGTATTTTTAGTAATGTAGATTTTCCGGCACCGTTTATACCCACTAACGCAACGCGGCGGCCGCGGTTAATGCCAATGGTAATGTTACGGAACAGCCAGCGGTCATGATAAGAATGGCCAAGGTTTTCACCTGATAAATATGTACTCACGCTAAAATTTTAATATGATCTGATGGATGAATATATAAGCCTGTTTCGGGCTTTAATGATTGTTTATACATGGCACGGGCTACAGTTGCAGCCGGGATACTTCTATATTTTTTTAAACTGCCTAAAAGGAGTGGGTTAATCACCTTCATTACAGCAATAGATAGTTTCTCTAACGGGCGCGATTCTTTACGATCACCGGTTAAAACAGATGGCTGGTAAATGTGCAGGCATGGCAGGTTTAAATGTGCCAGGTCTGCTTCAGTTTCACCCTTCATCTTGGTATAAAAGTTAGAGCTATCTGCATCGGCACCAATGGCAGATACAAAATGATATTGTTTAATGGAATTAGCTTTGGCAATTTTACCCAATTGTAATGGGTAGGTATAATCTATCATGCGGTAAACGCTTAAATCAGGCGTCTTTTTCCGGGTTGAACCCAAACAACAGAAAATCACATCGCCTTCTAAGGCATGGGTGTATTTTTCCAGTTCATCAAAATTGATAATGAGCTGAACCAACTTTTTATGTTGTACAGGAATTTCGCGACGTGATATAGAAATAACTTCTTGATAATCAGACGATTCAAGTAGTATTTTCAATAATTCACCGCCTATTAGCCCTGTGGCACCCGCTATAATAGCTTTTCTCATATAATATATACAAAAGTATGAAAAACAAGTGTGGTTTAAGGTAAGGCCTTGGTTATGAAACAAAGCGCTGTTAAAAGGATGACAAATACTTGTTAAACAGGCTTCAAAACAAAATACCGCTGTGTTTGCTTTATGTAAAACCAATGTATCTGTAGGGCTAATAGGACAAATAATTGAACCGAAAACAATTTAGAGCCAACGGTTGTACAATGAAACTAATAACGATAAATTAATGGCAGAGCAAGTATTACCCGCATGGAAAAGATGGCTGGATTCGGTAGGAGACCAGGGCGTTTTTTTCACGGGATTTCTAAGAAATATATTTTCTGGTGGCTTCGAATGGTCGGAGTTTGTGCGTCAGTGCTATGAGATAGGTTACCGCTCGTTCGCACTGGTAGGTATAACCTCATTTATTATGGGGCTGGTGCTTATATTACAGCTGCGGCCTACCATGGTGTCGTTTGGTGCGGCAAGTATGTTGCCTAAAACTTTATCAGTATCATTTATCAGGGAAATAGGCCCCGTAATTACCGCCATAATTTGTGCCGGTAAAATAGCATCGAGCATAGGTGCCGAGCTGGGTAGTATGAAGGTTACTGAGCAGATAGATGCCATGGATGTATCGGGCGCCAACCCCATGCAATACCTGGTAGTTACTCGCATATTGGCTACAAGCTTAATGGTGCCGCTACTATCATTAATGGGCGATGTTATTGGTTTATTGGGCGGCTATCTGGCCGTTACGCTTACGGATAAAATGAGTTTCTTCCTCTATTTTAACAAATGTATAGCAGCATTAGATTTTACCGACTTTTTACCTGCATTGATTAAAAGCGTCTTTTTTGGGTTTGCCATCGGTTTTGTAGGCTGTTATAAAGGATATAACTCTAACAAAGGGACTGAGAGCGTAGGAATTGCAGCCAATTCGGCAGTGGTTACAGCTTCACTTTGGATCTTTTTTATTGACATGATTGTGGTACAGATCAGCACCATTTTATTTTATAGCAAGTAATGGAAAAAGAGAAGGACCATATTGAAAACGACGACCTTAACCGTGATGCCAAGGGTGAAATTGTAATTGAAATTACAGATCTACAAAAATCATTCGGTGATAAAAAGGTACTTACTGACATTAACCTGCTGGTAAGGAAGAGTGAGAACCTGGTTGTACTGGGCCGCTCGGGCGAAGGTAAATCTGTTACCATACAATGTATAGTAGGCATGCTGATACCAGATGGAGGATCGGTAAAAGTATTTGGCAAAGAAGTGCCCGAACTGAATGATAAAGAGCTGAAGGAGTTGAGGACTAAAATTGGTTTCCTCTTCCAGGGTGCTGCTCTATACGATTCAATGACAGTTAAAGAAAACCTCGAATTTCCGCTTACGCGGGTTTTAAAGCTCAAAGACCAGGCAGATATAGACAAACGGATAAAAGAAGCCCTGGAAGGCGTAGGATTGCCTGATGCGGGTGATAAAATGCCATCGGACCTATCGGGTGGTATGCGTAAACGAATTGGTTTAGCCCGCACATTGGTTGTGAACCCGGAGATTATGCTGTATGATGAGCCAACAACTGGTTTAGACCCCATAACCTCGCGAGAAATCAGCGAGTTGATATTGAAAGTACAAAAGAAATATAAAACATCATCTATCATTATTACACACGATATGGAATGCGCTAAAATAACGGCAGACCATATTGTGATAATGGAAGATGGTGTATACATAGCTGAAGGCACATTTGAAGAACTTCAGAAAAGTGATAACGAATTAGTAAAATCTTTTTTTAGCGATACGATATGAGAACCACATCTTCCCAGAAAATAAAAATAGGCCTGTTTGTAGTAGTTGGGCTTGTTGTACTGTTTTTAGCCATATTTCTGATCGGGAACCAGAAGAGTATGTTCAGTTCAACCTTTAAAGTAAATGGAACCTTTAAAAACGTAAACGGCTTAATGGTTGGTAATAATGTGCGGTTTGCCGGTATAAACGTTGGTGTGGTAGAAGACATCAACATCGTATCAGACAGTACCGTTAAGGTAGACCTGACCTTGAACAACAACATCAAAAAATTTATTAAAAAAGACGCAAAACTGAGTATCGGTAGTGATGGACTAATGGGTGATAAATTAATTGTAATTAGCCCGGGTGGAATTGCCAGCCATGAGGTAATTAATGATGGCGGGCAGTTAACAGCTGTAAACCCTGTTGATGTAGACAAGATCATCGCTAAACTGACTAAAGTGGCTGATAATGCTGAGAAAATATCAAGCAGCTTAAGCGGTATTTTTGAAGATGTAAACCAGGGCAAAGGAACTCTGGGCAGATTGCTGCATAACGATAAAATGGCGCGTGATATGGAAGGTACCATTGAGGCGGCACATACTACTGTTAAAAATGTAAATGCCAGTACGGTAACACTGCACGAAGACTTGAAAGCAGCACAAAGTAATTTCTTATTAAAAGGCTTCTTTAAAAAGAAAGAAAAAGCTAAACAAGACTCGATTAAGAAAGCACAAAAGCAAGCCAAGAAAGATTCGACAAAAAGGGTGGATGCAGCTAAGAAAGCACAGAAAGAAAAAGATAAAGCCAACCAGTAATAGCCATTAAACAACTAAACAAAAAAGGACGCCCGATCAGGCGTCCTTTTTTGTTGCGTTTAAAGCAGAATATTATAACTCCTTAGTGATGCTTGGATCAAGCGGAGTTGTTTGTGAACGGTAGCGGTGGATTAGTTTACCGTTTTCGTCGATCAAAAATTTCTCGAAGTTCCATTTAATATCACCTGTAAAATCAGGGTTTGGTGCAGTGGTTAAATACTGAAATAATGGATCAATATCTAAACCTAAAACGCTAACCTTGCCGCTCATTGGGAAAGTTACGTTAAAGTTATCATGGCAAAATGTTTTAATATCTTGCTCTGTACCTGGCTCTTGGCCACCAAAGTTATTCGCCGGGAAACCTACTACTACTAATTTATCTTTGTATTGCTCAGAAAGGGTTTCCAGATCTTTGTACTGTTTAGTAAAACCACATTTAGAAGCAGTATTTACAATCAGGATTTTTTTACCGTGGTATTTAGCAAGTGAAAGGCCGCCGCCATCAATGCTTTTCAGCTTAAACTGGTAAACCGAAGTTGGTGCCGCAAAAAATAGCAAGCCCAAAAATAGTGCTAATGTTTTCATAGTTTTTAATAGTTGGTTTGTTGGGTATTAGAGATTTACTTACACAAAGTAAACTATTTAAAAGCTAACTTTATTCAGATAAAAGTCTTCTTTTTCGGTCATTAGCTTTTTATCAGCGGGTTTTTTGTCGGCATAACCTACCAGGTGTAATGCGCCATGAATTACAACGCGTTGCAGCTCGCGCTCTTTACTTACATCAAACTTTTTGGCGTTTTCCCAAATGCGCTCAATAGAGATAAATATATCACCTATAATTTTGCCCTGGGTTTCAGAATTATCGAAGGTGATAATATCGGTAAGGGTATCATGATCCAGGTATTGCTGGTTCATTTGCAGCAAATACTCGTCTGAGCAGAAGATGTAGTTAAGTTCTTGTAATTTGTAGCCTTCAGCCTCAATGGTATCTTTAATCCATTTTTTTAGCTTCAGCTTATCTTTTAATGGAAAGCTTACCTCTTCCTGAAAAAAATTTATTGCGGGCATTATATCTTAAAGTGTAATTCAACCTCGTTTCCCGAGGCGTTAAATATACACTGATCTGATAATTGTTTAACAATAAAAACACCACGGCCGGTTAGGTTTTCCAGGTTTTCCTCGGCAGTAGGGTCGGGCAGGTTATTATAATCAAAACCGTTGCCCTCGTCGGTTATAGTCCAGATAATACGTTTGTGGTCTATCTCCGCATTTACAATAACCTTTTTGCTTTCATCCATCTTATTGCCATGTACAATGGCATTCATTACCACCTCGTTTAAACAGGTCATCATATTGGCAAAGGTATCATCACTTATTTGATAAGTATCTGCGATATCTTCAATCAAATTCTCCAACTCAACTATACTCTCCGGTTTCGACGGAAGCTGTAAAGTATAAAGTTTAGTGGCTCCAATATTGGCCTCTTGCATACTATTTACCATTTAATTGGTCAAAATATTTTTTAACTTTTTGTTTATAGTACAGGTTCAGGTCCGGCGATACAGTTTTCAACTGCTCTGTTTGCTTTACTTTTAGCTGCTGATAATTCTGCAACGCTTTAATATATCCGGGAGGTATATCTTTACCCGCCGTACTTTGTCGTTGCTTATCCTGCTCACGTTCCTGTTCTGCCTTCTCTGCCTCAAGTAACCGGGTCTGGATCTGCTGTTGCCGTTTCAGTGATTCCTCACTAATACGTCTGTTTACGAGATCATTTTCGGTTTGTTCCATTTGTTTTGCAATTTTATCCAAATTTCCCGTACCGTTTTTCCCGTCCTTCAGTTCATTTCTATTATATTGTTCAACCGCCTGCCTAATCATTTGCTGTTGCCGGGCCATACGTGCCAGCTGTTCGCTTTGGCCTTGCTGCTGGCTTTGTCCTTTATTGCCTTGCTGCAACTGATCGCGCATTTTCTGCATGTTATTATTTAACTGCTGCTGCATCTGGCTCAACTGTTGTAAACTTTGCTTTGATTTACCCTTACCACCTTTTGCATTCTTCATCGCGTTTTGCAATTGGTCGAGCACCTCATTCAACATTAGTGCCAAATTGTTCATCGAAGTCATGGCATACTGTTGGTTCTTATTGGCCTCTGCCGTTCTTCGGTCCCCTAAATTATCAATTGCTTTATTAATATGATCATTAATTGAGCTAATTTCTTCATTTACTGTAGATTGTATTTGAGGAACCCGCTTGCTTAATGAATAAAGGCTGTCTTCGGCTGTTTTTAAATTGTCTTTTATGTCTTTTTGTTGTTGCGAGAGGGTAACATAATTAGGATCTGATGCGCTGGTTGACCTAAACGTTTGCATCAGCTTTTCCTGATCGAATGAACTGTTTACCAGATTTTTAAGTAGTTCACGCAATTGCTGTGCACTTAAATTAGTCTCTTCGCCCTCTTGCTCTTCGTTATCCTGTTTTAGTTTTTTACTTAATTGCTGCATTTGCTGGGCCGCATCCTTTTGCGATTTGGCTGCTTTTTGCATGTTATTTTTGCTCATCTCATCCGAGCTTTTATCCATCTGCTGATCTATCTGATCCTCATCCTTTTTGGGGTCATCTAATTTAGGTTGATTTTCTATTTGTTCGGCTGCTTTTTTAAGATCATCCAAAGATTTTTTTACATCCTGAAAATCCTGCTTTATTTTTTCCTGCTGTTGCTGCAAATCTGGTTTGTTAGCACCCTGCTGTTGTGCCTGGTCTGAAAGCTTTTGCTGCTGATCAGCCAGCTGGTTCAACTGGTTGATATTTTGATTCAGTTTCTGATCGAACTCCATCTTTTTATAAAGCTCCAGCATGCGATCAAGCTCTTTTTTCAGCGACTTATTATCCGTCTGCATTTTAGATAGCTCCTCGCGGGTACCATCTTTTTGTTCCTGCTGCAACATTTCCTGCAATGCTTGCAGCATTTGCTGCGTTTTGGGATCGAGCAGGTTTTGTAAAAGCTTATCCATCTGTTTTTGCATTTCAGTTACCTGCTGGCTCTGCTGCTGATTTTGCTGGCGGTTGTATAGGTTCTTCTTATTCTCATCTTGAACCTCTTTTACCAAATCATTCAGATCCTTTCTTTTTTGAAGCAGGTCTTCTACCTGTTTCTTTTCATCAAAAGTAAGAGACGTTTTATTGAGCAGATTTTGATTTAAGCGTTGTGCCTCACGCTCCAGCTGTGCCGCCAGTTTAGCCGCCGATTCCATCTTTTGCTTTACCTGTTGGGTACCACTATTCAACTCGTTAGCAATTTGCTGCTGGGTTGGCATATCCAGTTCTTTTTCTGGCGTACGCGCCGATTTTGGCCCGGCTACAGCATCATTATCTGCAATTTCAAAGTAATAGCTGATATGGTCGCCAGGTTTGGCTTTCAAATCTTTTAAATTCCAGAAGTAAAAAAAGTCTGACTGGGTATGGCTTAAATCTGCTTTTACCGGTTGAGCATAGGAGATAGCCTTGCTGTTTGGCTCTGCCGATTTTACGGTATAATGAAAACGCAGCGAGCTGAAACCATGATCGTCCTGAATTTTGCCGTTAAAGTATAAGGCCTTCATACTTACCGAATCTTGCTTTTCGGAAGCGGAAATAACCGGGGCTTCATCAGCAATAACATTAATATGATAACCGGTAGAATCGGATCGGCTAACCTGCTCGTTTATTGGTTTAAGAGAGTAAGCAGAAGGTTTTAAGATCCGTTCACTATAGGTAAACACATCACTTGCTGACGGTTTAAGCTGGTGTACATTGCCGTTTACCGCAAAAAGTAATTGATCGGCATGTTGCGTATGGAGTTTCCAGATTACAACAGTTCCAGTAGGGATGGTTAAATCGCCGGCATTGCTGATCACTTCATTTTGCTTGTGCAGGTAAGCGGGGTAGGTGAGCGCAGCATCAAAATGCAACAATGAAGGCCGGGCGTTAATTACGATCTGATATTTATCAGAACTATAACCACCGCCGCTTAAGCGAAAAGTAGTGCTATGCTGTAGATTGGTAAACTGGTAGCTAAAACTGCTGATGTTCTGTTTATCCAGTTTAAAAGTATGCTCATCGGTTTCAATATAAACTGAAGACGGCAAATGATCGCCGGTTAGTTTAAGCTGCAATTTAAAATCTTCGCCTTGCGTTGCCGAGAGCTTATTATTTAACACCACAAACTTAAAAGGAGCAACAGGTGCAAAATATTCATTGTGTTTTATCAGCCTACGGGTACCTTCGGTTAAAATAGCCGGGGCAACTAAGGCCAGGATAAGTATCAATGCGGCTGGTGCTAATACCCATTTAAGTTGCTTCACATTTTCATGCAAATCAACAGCAGTGGGGAAACGTACTGGGCGCAGCGTTTCTATTTTTTGGTCGATGCTGGCCTCTATCAGTTGCCGGTGCAATGGGTTTTCATCAGCGAGGATTTTAAGTTGGAGGGTATTCAACAATTTATCCTGTACTTCGGTAAAGTGCCGCCCAATAATTTCGGCTGCCTGATGGTGGGTGATGGTGTTACCCAATTTTAAGTAAGCCATTAACGGAGGCAATACCAGGCGAACTATGATAATGAGATTTAACAGGATGAACCCGTAAAAGATCAACGTCCGGAAAAAGGTAGTGAAGTGGCCGAGGTATTCGCTGAGGGTAGCAACAATGTAGCCTGTGAACAAAACAGCACCCCAGAAAATTATACCACGCAGCAATTTATTGATGTAGTATCTGCGGATAAATACATCTATTTTTTCTATCAGTAAATGGTAGTTGCCACTTTGGTACATGTATCGAAAAAATAAAAATACTAATTTTTGTTATAACGTTTTCGATATGGCGGTAATTGTGACCATTAGGTTAATTGCTAGTACCTATATTTGCAGGCTATATGAAAAACGGATTAATTATAATGGCCGTTGCTGGGGGCCTGGCCATAGCATCGTGCAAGCAACATACAGCGGCAAACGAATCGGCTTCGGTTAAAAAAGACTCAGTTGTAAAAACAGATAGCACACATCTGATTGGTGTTTGGCTTGATCAGGAAATTAAAACTGAAAAAGGAGAGCAAGTTGCTTACCAACTGGTGAGCCAGGGCAAAAAGACCTTTATACAGGTGATCACTTTTACCGAAAAGAAACTTGATATTGACGATAACCCTCGCATTGCACCCGGTGCATCGCAATTAAAAACAAGCGGCAATAAATATATCAGTGTTGACCGGCCGAACGAGATCTACATGGTCGGCAAAAACGGTGATCTGTTTATTTATGATGAGACCGGCTTAATTGCCCAATGCAAAAAGCTTTTATAGTTTAAAATTTATATTTCTTGAGCGTATTTCTGTAAGCCAATTTTTTAACGAGGTATGGCTTATGCTCATTTTTCAAAAAATTTTCAAACAGCAATTTTTTATCAGGCGTCATTTGATCATTATAGTGTTCGTAAAACTTGCGGGTGGTTGCAAACTCAGCATCTAAAAAATCTTTGCTACCTGTAATTGAAGAAAAGACTTCTTTAATATTACTTATATATCTCGACTTTGGTTTTACATCGCCAGATACACTTGCATTATTACCGTGCTTACGGTACCATATAAGCGGCTCTGCTATTTGTGCTGCATTGCCAAAGGTTAATGATAAGAACGCCATCCATACATCATGGTAAGGAATATTATCGGGGAAATCAGCAAAAAGATGTGCTAATTGGGGGTTGAACAGGGTTGAACAGCCATTTACAAAATTGTTATACATTAATGTTTCCAGGTTCAATTCATAATGATCCTGACCGCGCTCATTACGAAACGAGGGGTTAATTAATGTGCCATCTTCATTTACCCAATACAAATCGGTGTATACCATGCAGGGCTTATCAACAAAATCTATTTTTTTAAGCAGTTTGGCAGACTTTTCTAATTTTTCGGGCAGCCATTCATCATCCTGATCTGATAGGGCTATGTAATTGTTTTTTGAAGCAAGTGACACCGCCTTTTTAAAGTTACGTACAGGGCCCAGCCGCTGCTCATTTATAAAATAAACCAGTTTTTGCCCTTGCCGGTATTTTTCTAAAATGGAGATGGTGCCATCGGTCGATAAATCATCACAAACTATAAATTCTACCGGTTTCAGGGTTTGGTTAAGGATAGATTGAATCTGCTGATCCAGATATTTTTCACCATTATAAGTAGTCATTACAACCGAAACATTCATCGCCATTACGCTTTAGAGAATTTTGCCTTCACAAAGGTCAAAATATCATACACAAAAATATTTTTAAATACCAGCAGCTGCAGCGCTAAATACAAAAGCCCACATGCAGCAACAGAAACACCAACCGTATAAATTAAAGGTATACCAAAGCCACGGGTTATATGAATAACCGGGATAAATATCAACGCACTTGCAATGGCTTTTAACACCAGCAGCCAGTTATATTTAAACCTGAAATACTTTCTGATAAAGTAAACATAGAGCAGGGTAACCACCGTTTCTGAACAGATGTTGGCTATGGAAGAACCAATTGCCTTAAAGTGCGGAACAAGCAGAAAGTTGAGTGTCAGACTAACAACCATACCGCCGAGCACACAAAAAAACATCTCTTTATTTTTACCGGCAGGTACCAGCACCAGGTATAAAAACATGTGCCCAAAACCAATAATAAGCGGTAGTAACGATAAAATTTGCATACTGCCGGTGGCCGGTAAAAACTCTTTTCCAGAAAACAACATAATAAACTCGGGCGCTAACAAGGTTAAGCCAAGTACCACCGGTATGGCGAAGAATACCAGGAAACCAAATGTTTTACTCAGTATATTTTGTACCTCGTCTATATTTTCATCAGCAAACTCCTTAGCAACTTTAGGCATCAGAATTACGCCCATCGATGTTACAAACGGTAATGTGATTTTACTTAATTTAACAGCTGCAGTATATAAACCAACGGTTTTACTGTTAGACAGGAACCCCAAAATTACCGTATCCATATCAGTATACATGCTTGCTGCAATTGTTGTACCCAGTATAAATAACAATGGCATAATATGCTTACGCAATTGCAAGTTCGAAAACGTTGGCTTTATTTTATCCCGGGTCGTAAATAGGCTAAGGATGTTGTTGCCCAGAAAAGAGAAAATCATGATGTATAAGTACATTCTGTAATCGCCGCGGGTGCGTACAAAAAAATAGAGCAATCCTAAGCCTAATATTTTAAATAATACAGATCGAAGCGCTATTGACCGAAATTGCTCCATGCCACTATACAACCAATCTATAGAAGTAAAGCCCATCAAAATAATGAGTACGGCACTTAAATGCATTTCCAGGTTATTTTTAAAATAGGGAAAGCACAAAACAACAGCAATGTAAAGAATAGAGGAGAGGAAACACGCACTAAAATGAATAGTGATCAGTTCAGAAAAAACCTGCGAACGGCCCTTGAAATCGTTTTTATGACGGGCAATTTCCTTTAAGCCATAAACAGGTACACCAATATTGGCAATGATTGAAAAATACAGGGCAAAAGAAAAGGCAAATTGAACCTTCCCGATACCCTCGGGACCTAAAACGCGCGAAACATATGGAAAGCTAAGTATTGGAAACAATAGATTAGCCAGTGTAAGCAATAAATTATATAAGTAGTTTTTGGCCATGTTTTAAATTTGGCTTTTTCTTTATCTGTACAAAGCATCGAAGATAGAGTTTTAGTTTTTATTGTGCTTAGTAGCGGCTAATATGCTTAATGGCTACCGAATGTAAAAACCAATGGCAGTAAAAGTGGTTGATGCATTATTCGGGATCAAAGCCGGGGCCATAATTCAGCAGAAAACTTTTGAGTATAAAATGCTTTAGCAATGTAACTTGGTGTTATAAACTGTTTATTTGATTATGCTGCTTTATCTTTTAATTATCTTCGCATAAATTGGCGTTATAAACTAAAAATGATGAACTACCTTAATAAATCTATACCCAATATTGTAGAACTTGGAAAAGAAAAGCATGACGAATATGTTAATGCTTCGCCATTCCCGAGTATTGTAATTGATAATTTTTTTGACGACGAAATGCTGAGCAAAGTAGCCGGAGAATTTCCCGATCTTTCTAAATTAAAGGACGTTAAGGCGTACGATAATCAGAACGAAAAAAAATTAGAAGGAAAAGGAGAACGTCACTTTAGTGAAACAGGCAGGCAACTGGCACACTATCTTAATTCTGAACCCGTGTTGCAGTTTTTGCAGGAACTAACAGGTATTAAAGAAACATTAATGCCCGATCCATATTTTGATGGCGGAGGCTACCACGAAATTAAGCCGGGTGGCTTACTGAAAGTGCATGCAGATTTTAATAAGCATAAAGATACCATGCTCGACCGGCGCATTAACCTGTTGGTATATTTGAATAAGGATTGGGAGGAAAGTTTCGGCGGGCATTTTGAACTTTGGGATAAAGAAATGACCCAGGCGCATCGTAAAGTGCTGCCTATATTTAACAGGGTAGCTATTTTCTCAACAACCGACTATTCGTTTCATGGCCATCCTAACCCGTTAACCTGTCCACCAGACCGTAGCCGGAAGTCGCTGGCGCTATATTATTATACAAACGGGCGCCCTAAAAGCGAGCTTAACCCCAAAGCGCATGCTACCTTATTTAAGGATAGGGCCGGCATAAAAAATGATGTTAGTAAAGAACCAATTACTTTCAAAGATATTGTGGTTGATTTGGTACCGCCAATTTTGATCAAGGCCGCCAAAAAGATATTGAGATAAAGCCGTTTAGCACTGTGTTTGGAGCATTAAAATTCGGGAACAGTGCTTAACTGCGCTTTAAGTAATATATCAATCAAAACACCAATCGCAATTCCAACGGTATAACAAACCAAATCGCTCCACAAAAATCCTTCGCCCAAAACCAATCGTCCGAAAAGGGTATGCCTGAGATTATTTATCCATAGTGCTTTATAAAGCTGGCTAAACTCTATGGCGAAAGAAAAAAGTAAGGCGGCAATCAGGGAAAACTTTACCGGGTTGCTGGTAAATAAGAAACGCATGATAAAGTAAACCATTGTTGCCCACAAAATGTCGCCTATAAATAAAGGGATAGGTCTAAAATGTCGGGATAGAAGCCCGGTGATAATAGTTAGTATGATAAGGGTGAAATAGGTGACTTTTGATTTAGACATTTAGTAGCAGATATCGCGTAAAAATTTAGAAAGCGATTTTTTCAAATTTAGGGTCATCATTTATATTTGCAATGAAAAACGCTTTTCCTCGGGATGTAGCATAACCCTGTATAAAGTCCCGATAGAATAGGAAAGGTCGTAGGTTCTAATCCCGCCATTCCCGACTAATTTCTTATCTAATTCTCCTTTTTTCTTTATTGAAACCCGTTTATTAAATTCTTTATAAAAAAGAAGAACTTAAAAATCAGGCACTTCGGTTGCGAAGCACAAAAAGCATCAAAAATATATTTTCAAAAGCTGATGTAAATTATATCTTTGCAGCCCATTCGGGATGTAGCGTAGCCCGGTATCGCGCCACATTTGGGATGTGGAGGCCGCAGGTTCGAATCCTGCCATCCCGAC
>CAHJXH010000048.1 GCA_903644075.1 Sphingobacteriaceae bacterium
TTTCTTGTGGTATAATTCGTACCCGGCACAGGTGTTTATGGGCGATACAGGCAGTTTGGCCATTGGCGGTATCATTGCGGTTTTTGCCATCATGATCCGTAAAGAATTATTGCTGCCGGTACTGTGCGGGGTTTTTGTGGTCGAGAATTTTTCGGTGATCATCCAGGTGGGCTGGTTTAAGCTGACCAAGAGACGATTTGGTGAAGGTAGAAGGGTTTTTCTGATGGCGCCGCTGCATCACCACTACCAGAAAAAGGGTTTCCACGAGGCGAAAATTGTAACCCGCTTCTGGATCATAGGCATTATGCTGGCAATTGTGACGGTGTTGATGCTGAAGATAAGGTAAGTAGCCCCCCGACCCCCTAAAGGGGGAGGAGAGATGAAGGACAAAAGATAAAGGACGAAGGACTTAACATAAAAGATAGTAAAGATAAATGGACGAACACAAAGATATAAATGCAACTAACCTCCCCCCTTTAGGGGGGCTGGGGGGGCGTTTAGTCATCCTGGGCGCCGGCGAAAGCGGTGTTGGGGCGGCATACCTTGCCCAACAGCAGGGCTTTGATGTGTTTGTTTCGGACATGGGCGTTATTGCCGCTCAATATAAAAAACAGCTTCAGGATTGGAATATTCGCTTTGAAGAAGGTCAGCACACGGAAAGCGAAATTCTGAATGCTGCAGAAGTGGTAAAAAGTCCGGGTATACCAGAAAAGGCTGCCATGGTAAAGAAGCTGAGAGCTCAGGGTACACCGGTTATTTCGGAGATTGAGTTTGCAGGCCGGTATACTAAAGCTAAGATGATCTGTATTACAGGCTCAAATGGTAAAACTACCACTACAGCGCTTACTTATCATATCCTGAGCAAGGCCGGTTTAAACGTGGGTTTGGCAGGTAACATTGGTAAAAGCTTTGCCTACCAGGTAGCTACCGAGCAGTTCGACTACTACGTACTCGAGATCAGCAGTTTTATGCTGGACGATATGTATGAATTTAAGGCCGACATTGCAGTACTGCTTAACATCACACCCGATCATTTAGACCGGTACGATTACAAAATGGAGAATTATGTGGCTTCAAAATTCCGCATAGCGCAAAATCAAACGGAGGCAGATTATTTTATCTACTGCGCCGACGATACAGAAACGGTAAAAGGAATGGAAGGCCGCACGTTTGGTGCTCAGCAATTGCCATTCTCTATTATAAAAAAAGAAAATCCGGGGGCTTATTTAGATCCCGAAAACAACATTATTATACAAACTAACCAACTACAAGAAACATTTATTATGTCGATCAACGAACTGGCTCTGCAGGGAAAGCACAACATTCACAATTCTATGGCCTCAGGTATTGTGTCAAAAGTGCTCGAGTTAAGAAATTCAACCATCCGCGAAAGCATGGGCGATTTCAAGAATATTGAACACAGGCTGGAGCAGTTGGGCAAAATATCTGGTATCAACTTCGTTAACGATTCAAAGGCCACTAACGTTAACTCAACCTGGTTTGCACTGGAGAGCACCCCAAAAGAAATTATCCTCATTATGGGCGGCGTTGATAAAGGCAACGACTATACCATGCTTGAGGAGCTGGTTAAGCAAAAAGTAAAAGCCATTGTATGCTTGGGTAAAGAAAATCAACGTATCCACCAGGCGTTTAAAGGTATGGTGACTGAGATTATCGATACGCAATCGGCACAAGAGGCTGTATATGTAGCATACCACCTGGCTAAAAAAGGCGATACGGTTTTGTTATCACCGGCTTGTGCCAGTTTCGATCTGTTTAAAAATTATGAAGACAGAGGCGATCAGTTTAAAAAGGCAGTAATGGACTTGTAATCGTAAGAGAATCAAGAACCAAGAGTCAAGAATCAAGACAGAAGTTTGGTTGAGACTTTGGTTCGAGAAAACAAGAATAAATAGAACGTCATGCTGAACTTGTTTCAGCACCCCACGGACAGGTATATAGTATACTTAGTATGTGGGATCCCGATCCGCCTCACGGCGGACGGGATGACGGGAAGCTAAATCCGAAATAGAGAAGATTATGAACTTAGCATTGGATAACATACTTAGCAAAACCAAAGGCGATCGCTGGATCTGGTTGATAGTAATATTACTGTCTACCATTTCTATGATGGCGGTTTATAGCTCAACGGGCACCATCGCTTATCAGCATGATACTGGTGCAGAGCGGTATCTGATGAAACACATGTTCATGATCATAGGTGGTATTGCACTGATGTACATTTCGCACAAGCTGGATTACCGGTATTATGCCGGTATTTCAAAAGTGCTAATGGCCATTACTATTCCTTTGTTGGTTTATACGCTGATATTTGGTAGCCATGTAAATGATGCGAGCCGTTGGGTGGCTATCCCGGGTACAGGCTTAACGTTTCAAACTTCGGATTTGGCTAAACTGGCTTTGATCACTTACCTGGCACGTACGCTATCGCGCAAGCAGGAAAATATCAAGGATGTAAAGCAATCGTTTATCCCAATTATGGGTTCGGTTTGTGTGGTGTTTATATTGATTGCATTGGCAAATTTATCTACGGCTTTAATGCTTTTTGGTGTGAGTATTTTACTGCTTATTATGGGCCGTATCAGTGTTAAACAAATTGCGGTTGTGTGTTTGGCCGGTGCGTTTTTATTGGCAGGTGTGGTATTGTTAGGTCCACGCCGTGCCACTTACAAATCGCGTATCGAAGCTTACATGCACCCGGAGAAAGCTAATGCTGATAAATCATTCCAGGCCGATCATGCTAAGATAGCCATTGCTACCGGCGGTGTATTTGGTAAGGGGCCGGGTAACAGTACAGAGCGTAATTATTTGCCTCAATCGTACTCAGATTTTATTTATGCAACAATTGTTGAAGAGTATGGTTTAATAGGCGGCCTGCTGGTCATAGCCATTTATCTTTTCCTGCTTTACCGTTGTGTTAAAATAGTAACAAAAGCGCCCAAGGCCTTTGGTGCATTGCTTTCGGCTGGGCTAAGTTTTAGCTTAACCATACAGGCATTTGCAAATATGGCCATTGCGGTAGGTTTAGGCCCGGTGAGCGGGGTACCGCTTCCGTTGGTTAGTATGGGTGGTACATCCATTCTGTTCACCAGTGTGGCGTTTGGCATTATCCTGTCGGTTAGCAGGCATATTGACGAAACCACCGGCGAAAACGCAGTTGGCAAAGAAGGAAGTTTAAAAGAGACTAATAAAAGAGAAAGTAATAAAGTAGTGGTAGGCGAAATAGAAATGGCGTAACCCCCCGGCCCCCTAAAGGGGGAGGAGAAGAAAAAAAGAGCAAGGACAAAGGAATCAGGATGGCAAAACAACACGATACAAAAGGTACTCAGTTCCCCCTTCAGGGGGGTAGGGGGTTGCGCATCATTATAAGTGGTGGCGGTACTGGGGGGCATATATTCCCGGCGGTATCAATTGCCAATGCTTTAAAGGCGCTCGATCCTGATACTGAGATTTTGTTTGTTGGTGCGCTTGGCCGTATGGAAATGGAAAAAGTTCCCGCGGCAGGTTATAAAATTATTGGCTTAAATATCCAGGGTATTCAGCGTGGTTCTATTATTAAAAACCTGATGTTCCCAATCAAGCTGGCGCAGAGTGTAATTAAGGCAATTAAAATTATTAAAGATTTTAAGCCCGATGCTGCAGTTGGTGTTGGTGGTTATGCATCCGGTCCGCTGTTGTACGCGGCTTCGTTGAAAAAAATACCATACCTCATTCAGGAGCAAAACTCTTATGCAGGTATCACCAATAAATGGCTGGGTAAAAAAGCCGAAAAAATATGTGTGGCCTTTGATGGTATGGATAAATTTTTCCCTGCCGATAAAATCATTAAAACAGGTAACCCGGTACGTAAGGATTCGGTTGATATTGCTAAGAAACGCATGTCGGCTTTGGAGTTATTGAAACTATCGAACGAAAAGAAAACGATACTAATTACAGGCGGCAGTTTGGGTGCACGTACACTGAACAAAAGCATCCGTGCAGGTTTGCAAAAACTGATTGATGCAGATGTACAGGTGATATGGCAAACAGGCAAAACCTATTATAAAACGCTGATTGAAGAATTGGGTAAAGACTATCACGAAAACGTAGTCATTACCGAGTTTCTGAGCCGTATGGATCTGGCTTATGCCGCGGCTGATGTAATTATATCACGTGCAGGTGCAGGTACAATTGCCGAGCTGTGCATTGTGAAAAAGCCGGTTATCCTGGTGCCTTCGCCAAATGTGGCTGAGGACCATCAGACTAAAAACGCGCTGGCCTTGCTGCACGATAACGCCGCCCTTTTTGTGGCCGATCGTGATGCCGAAGAAAAGTTGGTTGACCGGGCTTTAGAACTATTGAATGATAAAGATAAGCAAGCTACGCTGAGCAAAAATATTGGTGCCCTGGCCCTGCCAAATGCCGATAAGGATATTGCTCACGAAGTAATAAAGCTGATTAAATAGAAGAACTGAAAATGAAGTTAAGTAACATACAACGGGTTTACCTGGTAGGCATTGGCGGTATAGGCATGAGTGGCCTTGCCCGCTATTTTGCGCACCTGGGCTATGCCGTTTGTGGTTACGATAAAACTTCGACCCCGCTTACTACCGAGTTGAGCAAAGAGGGGATTGAAATAGTATTTGAGGATAACAGCGCCCTGATCCCAACCGAGTTTCATTCGCCTGATGAACATACGTTGATTATCTGGACGCCGGCTATCCCTAAAGATTCTAAGATCCTGAATTTCTTTATTGATAAAGGCTTTAAGCTGTTTAAGCGTTCGCAGGTGTTAGGTATTTTAAGCGAGGGCATGTATACCATTGCCGTAGCCGGTACGCATGGTAAAACTACTACATCATGCATGGTGGCGCATATCCTTAAACATTCGGGCAAAGATTGCTCGGCGTTTTTGGGAGGTATTGCATCAAACTATAACACCAATGTGCTGTACGGCAAAAACAATATAATGGTGGTTGAGGCTGATGAGTATGATCGCTCTTTCCTTACCCTGCACCCGGATATTGCCATTGTAACCTCGATGGATGCAGATCATCTGGATATCTACGGAGATCATAATCATTTGAATGAATCATTCAAGCTATTTGTATCTCAGTTGAAATCTAATGGTAAGGTGATCGCCAAAAAGGGCTTGGATATCAATGCTACATTAAACTATAGCATTAAAGAACAGGCCGATGTTTATGGCGAGAATATCCGCATAGAAAAAGGCGAGTTCTATTTCGACTTTAAGAATAACAGCGGTGTTGTTATTAATGATATTCACCTGGGTATCCCCGGCATCCATAATGTGGAGAATGCCGTAGCTGCTGTACAGGCCGCTTTGTTGGTTGATGTAGAGCCGGAGAAAATTAAAGCTGCGTTAACTGCTTTCCGTGGGGTGAAACGCAGGTTCGAATATTTGGTTAAAACACCAGAGCATATTTACATCGATGATTACGCGCATCACCCCGAAGAATTACGGGCCGCCATATCATCAGTAAAAAGAATATACCCGGATAAAAAGCTGACGGCCATTTTTCAGCCGCACCTGTTTACCCGCACGCGCGATTTTGCCGATGGCTTTGCCGAAGTGCTGAGCATGGTAGATGAGCTGATATTGCTGGAAATTTACCCGGCCCGCGAGCTGCCTATTGAAGGCGTAACCTCGCAAATGCTGTTGGATAAAATAACGCTGACAGATAAAAAGATATTAAGTAAAGCCGAAACGCTGGCACACATCAAGGCAGAAATGCCGGAACTGGTGCTCACAGTAGGGGCAGGAGATATAGATCAATTGGTTGCACCTTTAAAACAAATCTTAGGCGATGTTTAAGAAGAAGATTTGGAGACCAATATTGATCGGGCTGGCATGGCTGGTATCCCTTAGCGGGGTAGTTGTGCTCATGAGCTTTATTGATATTAAAAAAGCGGGGGTAATTTGTAGTGATGTAAAAGTTTACATCCCCGGCAACCAGTATTTTATAGATAAGGAGGAGATAGATAACATATTACATTTAAACAGTACAAATACATTAATAGGTCGCAGAATTGCAAGCATTAACATGCACGACCTCGAGAATAAATTAAAGGCAAACGCTTTTATTGAAACGGCACAGGTATACGCCGATATGGATGGGGTGATAAGGGTAGAGGTTACGCAGCGCACGCCAATTTTACGTATGATGACCCAGTTTGATAAGGACTTTTATGTAGACGAACACGGTTTAAAAGTCCCGCTGTCTAACAATTTTACAGCACGCGTACTGGCAGCTAATGGTTTTATCGAAGAACCTATGGGTAACAAGATCGACACCCTGCACACAGATATGGCTAAACAGGTTTTTAAAACCGCCGCCTTTATATCAAAAGATACCTTGTGGAACGCGCAGATAGCGCAGATCTACGTAAATGAGCAGCACGAAATGGAGCTGATACCCCGCGTGGGTAACGACCGCATTTTGTTGGGCAACGCAGATTCACTGCAAACCAAGTTTGCCAACCTGCTTGCTTTTTATAAGCAGGCCATACCGAGAGTGGGCTGGGAAGCCTATAAACTCATTAATATTAAATACGCCAACCAGGTTATTGGCGTAAAGAAAGACAGTACTAATAAAGATGGATCGGTTAAAGCGGCTTCGGCAGTAAAACCGGATTCATTAAAGAACAAGATTCAGGACACATCGCATATAAAGAATTGATTATGGACAAAAGCTCAACACTCGACAAAACTTCGCCAATTATTGTAGGCCTTGATATAGGTACTACAAAAATTTGTGCAATTGTGGGCCGCCGTAGCAAAAACGGGAAAATTGAAATACTGGGGATCGGCAAAGCCGAATCTGCCGGTGTTACGCGTGGTATGGTTTCCAATATCGATAAAACGGTACAGGGCATCACCCAGGCGGTAGAGGTAGCGGGGGCACAATCAAACGTAGAAATTAGGGTTGTAAACGTAGGTATTGCCGGCCAGCACATCAAAAGCCTGCAGCACCGCGGATTGATAACCCGTCGCGATTTAAGTTCTGAGATCAGCCGTAAGGATATTGAGAAGCTGATTGAGGATATGTATAACCTGGTAATGCCTCCGGGTGAGGAGATTATCCATGTGTTACCGCAGGAGTTTACGGTAGATAACGAACCTGGAGTTAAAGACCCGATTGGTATGGCAGGCGTACGTCTTGAAGCTAACTTCCATATCATATCTGGGCAGGTAACTGCCATTAAAAATATAGTGAAATGTGTAACCAAAGCCCACCTGGAAAGCCAGGAGCTGATACTGGAGCCATTAGCATCCTCTGAGTCTGTTTTAAGCGATGAAGAAAAAGAGGCTGGTATTGTGCTGGTTGATATAGGTGGCGGTACTACAGATGTGGCTATTTTCCACGAAGGTATCATCCGTCATACTGCAGTTATTCCTTTTGGCGGTAACAGCGTAACCGAGGATATCCGCGAAGGCTGTTCTGTAATGCGTAACATAGCCGAGCAGCTGAAGGTAAGATTCGGTTCTGCTTTAGCTGATGAGAACAAAGAAAACGAGATTGTTTGCGTGCCCGGTTTACGTGGCCGCGAACCAAAAGAAATCTCTGTTAAAAACCTGGCTTATGTGATCCAGGCCCGGATGGAAGAGATTGTAGAGCATATTTACTACGAGATTAAATCATCAGGCTACGAGAAAAAACTGATAGGTGGTATCGTAATTACAGGTGGTGGTGCACAATTGAAACACCTGCCGCAATTGGTAGAATATGTGACTGGTTTAGATTGCCGTGTGGGTTACCCTAACGAGCACCTGGCCAAAAACGAGGTGTTGCCTAAAAATATATACGAAGAGCTGCAAAGCCCTACTTATGCAACCGGTATTGGTTTGTTGATAAAGGGTATCCAGAAAACCGAGTATGATAACATGGAGCAAACCGCCCCGGCACAAGCCAAAATTGAGAAGCAAAAATACACCGACGATAAAAAGTTCGGTTTATTGGGTAAAATCCTCGAAACGGGCAAACGTTTCATTAAAGACGATATTAAGGACGAGGATTTCCTTAAATAAATTAACAATTAAGAAGTTTTCCACATTGTTGACAATTGTTAATAAACTATGTGGAAAAACTTTTATTATTACATTAAGCAAAGTCAATGATTTGCCAATGCTCATTTAGCTGAAAAACAAGATCATGCAGTTTGAAATGTTAAAAGAAAAATCCTCTATCATCAAAGTAATTGGTGTTGGAGGCGGCGGTGGAAATGCAGTGAACCACATGTATCGTCAAGGTATTATGGGGGTCGACTTCATTATATGTAATACTGATGCCCAGGCATTGGAGTTAAGCCCGATACCTAACAAAGTACAGTTAGGTGCCAGTTTAACCGAAGGGATGGGAGCGGGATCTATACCTGAAGTAGGTAAAAATTCGGCTATCGAAAATATCGATGATATAAAGCAAATGCTTGGTGTTAACACCAAAATGCTGTTTATCACTGCCGGGATGGGTGGTGGTACCGGTACTGGTGCAAGCCCTATCATTGCTAAAGCTGCCCGCGAAATGGATATCCTTACCGTGGGTATTATAACTATGCCTTTCTCTTTCGAGGGTAAACGCCGTAAAATGCAGGCCGAAGAAGGTTTGGAAGAACTGAAAAGAAACGTAGATTCTTTCCTGGTAATTTCTAACGACCGTCTTCGCCAGATATTCGGCAACTTAACCTTAGGTTCTGCCTTTGCGCAGGCCGATGATATATTAACTACTGCTGCCAAAGGTATTGCCGAGATTATTACCTTACCGGGTTATATCAACGTTGACTTTAAAGATGTGCGCACAGTTATGCGCGACAGCGGTGTATCTATAATGGGTAGCTGCGCAGCCGACGGTGATAGCCGTGCTTTACGTGCTGTAGAAGGTGCTTTATCATCTCCGTTACTGAAAGATAATGAGATTGAAGGTGCTCGCTACATCCTGTTAAACATCAGCTCTGGCGATAAAGAGGTTACTATGGATGAGGTATCTATCATTACAGACTACATCCAGGAAGAAGCCGGTTTAGCTGCAGACCTTATTTGGGGTAACTGTAAAGATGAAGCCCTGGGCGATAAGCTTTCGGTAACCATCATTGCTACAGGTTTCCAAACTAAAGACGAACGCGAAAAAGAGAACAACAATAAAAAGGTAGTATCAATGCTGGTGCCGGAGAATGCACCATTGGTAAAACCTATCAATGAGTTTGTAACGGTAAAAGCTGAAGATGCTAATGCCAATGCAGACATGTTCTTGAAAAAGGATAATCAGAAACAACAAACCGGTTTATTTGATCTTTTTGCCAAAGGCGAAGAAGCAAGCCAGCAGTCATCATCGCAGCCAGGAGTTATTAAACATAGCTTAATGCCGGAAGAGCCTGTTGCGCCGGCTAGTGATAACGAGCCGGGTATGGAGTTTACCTTTAAGGTAACAGAATCTGTAATGAACTTTGAGTCGGTAATGCAGGCAGAACCTGTTACCCAGCCAGAGCCTGAACCAGAGCCGCAACCGGTTGTGGGTGCAGATGATAACAAGACTGACGAATCGATCGAAGAGCAGTTGCGTAAATCTCGCGAGCGTATTATGCGCTTAAAAGACCTGAGCATGAAACTGCGTAACGGTAACTTACAAGAGCTGGAAAATGTACCGGCTTATAAACGTAAGGAAATTGCACTTCAGCAAACGCCAATGTCTGACGAGAGCCAGATCTCAAGGTTCTCCTTAACTGACACTGACGGCCAAACCGAGATCAGAAAAAACAACTCATTTTTACACGATAATGTTGATTAATTAATATAAACTATAGATTAAAGAGCCTTTGTATAACTTTACAAAGGCTCTTTTGTTATAACCCATTATAAAAAGTTATAACCATTGTCTGAGCGTGAAATACGGTTATATTTGTATATTATTGGCAAAATTTAGAATAAGAAGTTTTGGATTTATTTGACAAGATAGCAAAGACCATGGGCGGGCCGTTGGGCCAGCATCAAAAATGGTCGCATGGGTACTTTTCATTTCCTAAATTGGAGGGTGAAATAGCGCCGCACATGTATTTTAACGGGAAAGAGCATTTGGTGTGGAGTTTAAATAACTATCTGGGCCTTGCCAATCACCCCGAAGTAAGAGAGGCTGATGCGAAAGCTGCTGCCGATTTTGGTATGGCGTATCCGATGGGTGCACGTATGATGTCTGGTAACTCCAAATATCATGAAGCGCTTGAGACAGGCCTTGCCGAATTTGTGGGTAAAGAAGACGCCTTTTTGCTAAACTATGGTTACCAGGGTATGGTGTCGATCATCGATGCACTGGTTGATCGTAACGATGTAATTGTGTACGATGCCGAATCGCACGCCTGTATTATCGATGGCGTACGCTTGCACATGGGTAAGCGCTATGTTTATCAGCATAATGATATCGAAAGCTTCGAAAAACAACTGGAGCGTGCTACAAGATTGACAGATCAAACCGGCGGTGGTATCTTAGTGATTACCGAAGGTGTGTTTGGCATGTCGGGCGCGCAAGGTAAACTAAAAGAGATCATTGCTTTAAAAGATAAATTCAACTTCCGTTTACTGATTGATGATGCACATGGTTTTGGTACCATGGGCAAAACCGGTGCAGGTACACACGAAGCGCAGGATTGTATTGATGGTGTTGATGTTTACTTTGGTACCTTCGCTAAATCAATGGCCGGTATTGGCGCATTTGTTGCCGCCAACCAGGATATTGTAAACTACCTGCGTTATAACATGCGCTCACAAACATTTGCAAAGGCATTGCCTATGCCAATGGTAATTGGTTTGCAAAAACGTTTCGAGCTGTTAAAATCTCGCCCCGAGTTACGCGATAACTTATGGAAAGTTGCTTCGAGCCTGCAAAAAGGATTGAAAGATAACGGTTTCGATATTGGTATTACAGATACCATGGTTACCCCGGTATTCTTAAAAGGCGATTTGCTGGAAGCTACCAGTTTAACCCGCGATCTGCGCGAAAATCATAGTATCTTCTGTTCTATCGTAGTTTATCCGGTTATACCAAAAGGTTTGATCGAACTGCGATTAATCCCGACCGCTTTACATACCATTGAAGATGTTGAGGTAACTATTAAAGCCCTGAGCATTGTACACGAAAAACTTAAAGCCGGCGAATACAAAGAGAACGTTGTTGTAGCTTAATACAACAATAACATCATATTAATAAGAAAGACTTTCAGCCTGCTGAAGGTCTTTTTGTTTTAATACCCTCCTGTTTAATGTTAAATGGGTGTGTATAACTGGTTTAGCGTATATATACGGGGTGCTTTTGGTGATAAATACGCAATAAATTTGGTACCTTACTATAAGAAGTTTTAAAATTTTAGCACATCTGTTAAAATTATGATTGATGATGATATTTGGTGGCTTGAAAAATGCTAAAAACACACTTTAAAGGCATATTTCGGGCTATAAATTTTTTTTTAATAAAAAAAGAGTTTAGATTAGCCTTAGTTAAAACAATTAAACCTCAACTAATTAAAGGAGTAACTTAAAATGAAAAAATTTACTGAAGTGAAAAACCTGATTGCCTCTTTGGAAGGTGATGCTGACAAATTTTACAACAAAGGCAACAGCGCTGCCGGTACACGCGTTCGTAAAGGTATGCAAGATCTTAAAAACTTAGCTCAGGCTATCCGTTTAGAAGTTCAAGACTCAAAAAACACAGCAGCTAAATAATTTACATTATTAGCGATTTTTATACTTGATAGGAGGTATAAACACAAAATACTAAAGAACCCCATTACTGTAAGTAGAGGGGTTTTTTAGTAGGATGAGTTGTTGGTGACAACACCAATGGCAGAAAGAACTCCGTTTCGTAAAGTAGGTTTTTAGTAGGGAAAAGATTTTAATTGTCATTCAGATCGATAGCGAAGAATCTTCTATAATATGCAGGGCCGATTGGTATGTTGCAGAAGATTCTTCGCTATCGCTCTGAATGACAAAACGGAAAAGCTACCCCAATCTCCCCACTACTACAAACTTCTCAAACACCGTCTCCGTATGCGGGGCATCCGCCAATTCATCGGTTAAATCCTGCCCGGCCAAGTGTTCGTAGTGTTTACCGTTACGCCAAAGGCGGCTTTCGGTAACGTCATATATAATACCATTAAGAGCAACCCAAATCTGGGGTTTATCCTGCCCGTTGCGTAAAGCCAGCTGCGATTTGGTGTATACCGGTAATTCGCTCATAGGGGCTTCAAATTCTTATTGCGGAAATATTCAAAAAAAGCAACATTCATCATCAGTAAGGTCATAGAATAAAAGTGATCTTCGAACGGGATAGTACCGATTCTGAAGCTCATATTCTGCTGATTATTATACATTACAATGGGTATAGATGTTAGTATGCCATTTACAATATAAAAAGGTACCAGGCTTATTACATAAGCCATATAAAAGCGGCTAAGCCATTTACTTTTTAATAGGAGTAGTAATGCTCCAATTAACACATAGAGCAGTACGAAGGTTACAAGGGTGTACAGGCGGTTATGAAATGCAATGGCCAATACCGGACTCACGGACATCAACACATAAGAAATCAATTTGCTGACTTTTTGCGGTATTTGCCATTTCACATAATAATTAAGGCACTCGTAAATAAATATGCAGGAGAAGGGTACAGTGAGGAAAAACAGGATCTCTTCCAGCGGAAGTTGAAACAGGCGGATGCCGATAATATAGTGATCGTTAAAACTCCATACACCTTTGATGGTAAATAGCACGTCCCAAAATAAAAATACGATGCCGGTGATAGCCATACCGGGAAAAATGAAACGCCAGCTTTTGTAAAACTGCACCCGCTTATCAAACGACAGCGCTATTGGGAAAATAACCGTCAGCACGTTAATAAGCAGATAGGTATATTTCACTTTAAGGCAGCTAAGGTTTTATTTAGAAATGTGCTCTCGTCGGGATTACACTGTTTGGAATCAAGCATAAATTTAATTACTGCAATTACCAGATCCTTATCAGCGGTGCCATAATTTTTCAGCTCAATCTGGCGAATCATTTCTTGTTTATCGGTTTTTAGGTTCTTAGTGTAGCCCAAAAATCCCGGTACATTATGTTCCACAGAAAACCTCATAAACCTGATCTCAATATTGTGAGGGTCTTGCGCCACAGCCCCCTTAAAAGTATCTTCACAATTACTGAGGTATTTAATTTTGAAGTAGGGGTTCCAGGCATGCTTGGCCTTAAGGGCTTGTAGCGCACCCATATAGCCGTTAAGTAAACCAGATCGTTGTTGAATTAAACCCAGGCTTTTGTATAATGAATCTGTAGTAGGTTTGCTATCAATAGCCTGCATCAGTTTTTTACGCAGGTTGGGTATATTGGGCTGCGGGCTATCTGCAAGGCCAATTATTGTAGTAAGGGTGAGTATCAGAAATAGTAAATGCTTTTTAAACATTAAATCGCTTTTAACTTTTTTTGCAGCACTGCTTTAAAGTATAAAGCCAGTTTGCGTGTGTCTGATATACGGATCCGTTTCTGTATAATCACGCTTGCCGGGGTCTGGCTTATTTTTTTAAACAGCTGCAAATAATAAATATAAGCTACATAAACACCCAGCTTAGCATCAGGAGGCAGGGCTTTAATGCCTTCGTAAGCCTCGTCAAAATCGTGCTTAATTTCCCGCTCTATTTGTTGTTTATCGGCTTCGGTAAAGTTATTAAAATCAATGTTAGGAAAATAGGTGCGCCCGCGTTCTTCAAAATCAGATTTAACATCGCGCAAAAAGTTAATTTTTTGGAAAGCTGCGCCCAAGCTACATGCCCGTGGTTTTAGTTGCTGATACTGTTCTTCATTATTTTCGCAAAAAACTTTGAGGCACATCAACCCGATAACTTCGGCCGAACCGTAAATATAAGTGCAGTAACTTTCGCGGTTATAGATCTTATTATCCAGGTCCATCTCCATCGAAAGTAGAAAAGAATCAATCAGTTCGTGATGGATCTTGTATTTATTAACTACCTGCTGAAATGATTGTAATACCGGGTTAGTGCTAATGCCGCGTTCAATTGCCTCGAATGCATCCTTCCTGAACCCGCTGATCAGCTGTAGTTTATCATGCTCGTGGAAGGTATCCACAATCTCATCGGCATACCTTACAAAGCCATAAATGGCGTAAATAGGGTTACGAAAACGCTTATCGAAGGACTTGATGCCCTTACTAAAAGATGTGCTGTATTTGGCCGTAATTAGCTTACTGCACTCAAAGCACGTTTCATCGTATAATGTCATCGGGGTCATCAGCACTATAAATCAAATGTACATATTTTAACTATGCGGGTTTAGTAGCAACAAACAATTGCTTACTTTGTGACGTCTGTATCACATAAATGAATAACAACACCCCCAAGCATATTATTGTTATCGGTGCCGGGTTTGCCGGTCTGGCTGCTGCCAGCGTATTAGCCAAAGCAGGCTTCAAGGTTACCGTATTGGAAAAGAACGACCAGCCCGGCGGCCGCGCGCGTATCTGGGAGTCGGATGGTTTTAAGTTTGATATGGGCCCAAGCTGGTATTGGATGCCCGATGTTTTCGAAAATTATTTTGCTTTGTTTGGTCACAAACCCTCCGATTTTTATGATCTGAAACGCCTCGATCCGGGTTACCGGATGTATTATGGTAAGGACGATTATATGGATGTGCCAGCCAATATGCAGCAACTCGAAGCTTTATTTGAGCAAGAGGAACCTGGCAGCAGCATTAAGCTCAAGGCATTTTTAAAGCAGGCCGAATATAAATATAAGGTGGGCATGGGCGAATATGTGTTTCGCCCATCGCACAGTATAGGGGAGTTTATTGACTGGAACCTGATCAAGAAGAGTTTCAGCATCCAGTTGCTCACCAGTATGAGTAAGCATGTACGCAAGTATTTCAAGAATCCGAAGCTGATTAAGATGCTCGAGTTTCCTGTCCTGTTTTTAGGAGCAACCGCCCAGGATACCCCCGCCATGTATAGCATGATGAACTATGCCGATCTGGCTTTAGGCACCTGGTACCCGATGGGCGGTATGCATGAAATTGTAAAGGCGATGGTTAAAACCGCTGAACAATTAGGCGTAGAGCTTAAGTTAAATACCGAAGTACTTTCCATAGAAACTGCCAATGGAATAGTATCTACCATAAGAACCAACCAAGGCAATTATCAAGCTGATTTTGTTGTGGCCGGAGCCGATTATGCGCATGTGGATCAGGAGTTGTTGGATAAGCAGGATCAAAACTACACTCCGCAGTATTGGGACAAGCGTGTAATGTCGCCATCGAGCCTGTTGTTTTATATCGGGACAGATTGCAAGGTAGAGGGTATTCAACATCATAACCTGTTTTTCGACGAAGATTTTGAACAGCACGCCGCCGATATTTATACCCAAGCCAAATGGCCGGACAAACCTTTATTTTATGTAGCCTGTACTTCTAAAACCGATGATGCAGTTGCCCCGGTAAACGGAGAAAACCTTTTTTTCCTGATGCCGATAGCGCCCGGATTGGAAGATACAGATGCTTTGCGCGAAAAGTATTTTGACCTGATGATGGACCGTTTTGAAAAAATCACAGGGAATAATATCCGCAATAATATTGTAGTGAAACGCAGCTATGCTTTGAATGATTTTAAAGCCGATTATCACTCCTTTAAAGGCAATGCCTATGGTTTGTCGAACATTTTGTCGCAAACTGCCTTCTTTAAACCTTCAATGAGATCTAAGAAGGTGAAGAACCTGTTATATACCGGTCAGCTCACTGTACCAGGGCCGGGTGTACCACCTGCACTAATTTCCGGACAGGTTGCAGCAGGGGAGGTGATGAAGTATTTTGGGAGTTAGTGAGTAGTTGATTGAGTGATTAGGTGAGTGGTGAGTAGTTCACCCGTAGAACGTCATTGCGAGGAACGAAGCAATCCCCGATCTACAGAGTAGCTATGCAAATCCGCTCTGTATAGTTCGCGATTGCTTCATGCCTGGCAATGACGTGCTGTGGGACCAAACAAAAAAAGGTCTGGCTATTCGCCAGACCTTCTCATTTTATATATTCGTTGAGTTTAAAATCAATTAATCCTCTTCAGCGTAGATCGGTTTTTTAACGCCGTTATCATAAGCTTTTAGGTTTTTCTTAAGCAGTTTACGTGCTACGTGGATACGGGTTTTAACGGTACCGATCGGGATAGTCAGGTGATCTGCAATTTCGTGGTATTTATGGCCTTCAAAATACATGGTGAAGGGAACATAGTAATCTTCAGGCAACCTGTCTAAAGCGCGGCGGATATCATCCATCACAAATTTAGACTCGCCTTGGTTTTTTGTTGAGCTGAAAACCAGGTTAGCAGAAGAAATCTCTTCAGACTTGGTTACGAATGTGCTCATTTTCACAAAACGACGATAGTTGTTTATGAAAGTATTTTTCATGATGGTATATAACCATCCTTTTAAATTGGTGCCTTCTTTAAACTTATTATAATAAGTTATCGCCTTTAACATTGTGTCTTGCACAAGATCGTTAGCATCATCTGCATCATGTGTAAAGTGCAAAGCGTATGAACGTAGTGAACTGGCTTGACGAAGCACCATGGTGTTAAACTCAATCTTTGTCATGTTGGTAGTGTTTTGTATAATAACTTAAACAAACACGGTGCCGTTTTCGACCAAATGCCATTTTGCTACTATGAACAGCATTGAAAACAATACAAAAGAAGATTTAACGGGTTTGCGCTGATTATTTTAATAATGTCAGCTAAATGTCTGTAAATAAGCTATTTTAAACATATTATTGAAGAAATTACCAGCTATTTAAAACAGAATAAAAGTTTGATTGTAACAGAAAGGATACAATTTAAAAGTCGATAATTAATTATAATGAAAATAAATTAATCAATAATATTCACTTCGCGTTCCAGCATAACGCCAAATTTAGTGTACACACTGTCTATGATTTGCGACGATAATGTATACACTTCGCTCCCGGTGGCTCCTCCATGGTTCACTAATACAAGTGCTTGGTTTTTCCATGTGCCGGTATTACCCACAGTTTTGCCTTTCCAGCCGCATTGTTCTATTAACCAGCCAGCAGCCAGTTTAATGCCTCCATCGGCAGTTGGGTAGTTTACCACCTCCGGAAACTGGGCATGGATCTGTTTAAATAACTCTTCGCCAATTACCGGGTTTTTAAAAAAGCTGCCCGCATTACCAATGGTAGACGGATCAGGAAGTTTAGACACTCTGATACTCGACACCACCGCAGATACATCCTTAATAGTAGGATTGGCGATATTGTTTTTCTCTAATTCTTGTTGGATAGCTCCATAGCCTAAATTGAGGCTGGGATTAAGAGAGAGTTCGAACTTAACCTGGGTGATGATGTACTGTCCTTTAAGTTCAGATTTAAATACACTTTCGCGATAACCGAACCCGCATTCATCTTTCACAAAAGTCCGGAACTTGCCTGTCGCAATCTCAAACGCATGGCAACTATGGAATACATCTTTCAGTTCCACACCATAAGCGCCAATGTTTTGGATAGGGGATGCGCCTACTGAGCCGGGTATCAAACTCAGATTTTCCATGCCGGCAAAACCATAGTTAACGCAATAGGTAACCAACTCGTTCCAAACCTCACCTGCACCGGCTTCTACAATCACATGTTCGTGGTTAATGCGATGTTCAATCCCACGGATATTCATGCGGATCACCAGCCCATCGAAATCTTTTACAAACAGCATATTACTGCCTCCGCCCAAAACCAGGCGCGGCAGGTGTTTCCATTGCTCATCCAGGAAAAGTTCAGCCAGATCCTCTTCGTGGGTAATCTCGGTAAAGTAACGTGCCGTAGCAGCTATACCAAAAGTATTGAAGTTTGTAAGCGAAGCGTTTTCCTGTATTTGAAGCATGGCGTATGATGGTATTTGTGGCGAATTTCGGAATTAATTGTTAAACTACTTTTGTCATTCCAATATATTACACCGTCGTGCTGAACTTGTTTCAGCATCCCACATGCTGAGTATAAAAGCGATAAGTATATGCGAGATGTAAGGTGAAGATCAAAACGTAGACCTGTCCTGTGGGGTGCCGAAATAAATTCGGCATGACGGGTGGATAGTATGGTCGTATTAAAATTGGAACCTACTTCTTCCCATACCTCTTACTCGCCACCAGCAACCCAAATTCTTCACTCGGCCATTTCTCCATGCTTTTATGATGAATTTTATGCGCCCGGCGGATGTTTAACAAATAACCATTGTTAGTTTTAAAAGGCTTAAACCGGTTATGGATAAACCAATCGTGGAAAATGAAGTAGATGGTGCCGTACAGGCTAATGCCAATGCCTACCCATAACCTGTAATCTAAAGTAAAATGACCTGCCCACATCAACCATAATGATAAGGCAGCAAACAGGATACTAAAAAGATCATTCAGCTCAAACCATTTGTGCTTGCCATGACCGTGATGTGTTTTATGGATAAACCACAGCGGCCCATGAAAAAGGTATTTGTGCATGGCCCATGACAAGGCCTCCATGCTTGTGATGGTGAGAATGGTGATGGCTATGTTTGTAATGATGCTCAAGATCTTTTTAATTCTCTCTAAAAATACAAAAGGTTGCAGGATATGTTTCCTGCAACCTTCAACTTAATCAACTGAGTAACTTAATAACTCAATCAACCAATTAAATATGTATCGCACGCTTAGCAGTTGCATCTAAACAAGCTTCGCGGATGGCTTCGGTATAAGTAGGGTGAGCGTGGCTCATGCGCGAAATATCTTCGGCGCTTGCACGGTACTCCATCGCAACTACGGCTTCGGCAATCATGTCAGCCGAACGTGGGCCGATCATGTGTACACCTAAAATCTCGTCGGTAGTTTCATCAGCTAGTACTTTCACAAAACCGTCTGTGTCCATACTGGCACGGGCACGTCCGCTGGCTTTGAAGGGGAACACGCCTAACTTAAACTTGGTGCCTTTTTCTTTCAATTGCTCTTCAGTGTAGCCAACGCTGGCAACTTCTGGCCAGGTATAAACTACACCAGGTATCAGGTTATAATTAATGTGTGGTTTCTGTCCAGCAATGATCTCGGCTACAAAAGTACCTTCATCTTCGGCTTTGTGGGCAAGCATAGCGCCGCGAACCACGTCACCAATAGCGTAAACACCTTTAACACTGGTTTCCAGGTGCTCGTCAACCGTAATTTTGCGGCCGCGTTCTTCAACGGTGATACCAATGTTTTCTAAACCTAATTTATCGGTGTAAGCTACACGACCAACAGCTACCAGGCAATAATCACCTTTCAATTCTTTCTTTTCGTTTTTAGGCGAATCGAAAGTAACAGTTACAGTGCTGCCTTTAACAGAAGCGCCGGTAACTTTATGGCCCAGGTAAAAGTCCATACCTTGTTTAGCCAATACTTTTTGCAATTCTTTACCCAGCGATTTATCCATGGTAGGGATAATAGAATCCATGTACTCGATCACAGAAACCTTAGCACCTAAACGGGCATAAACAGAACCCAGCTCCAGGCCGATAACACCACCACCAATCAGGATGAGGTGTTTAGGAATTTCGGTAAGCGTTAAAGCTTCGGTAGAAGTGATGATTCGTTTTTTGTCGATCGGTAAAAATGGCAATGAAGATGGTTTTGAACCGGTAGCTATAATTACATTTTTACCGCTGATGGTTTCTTCAGAGCCATCGGCTTTGGTGATTTTGATGGTATTTTTGTCCACAAATGAACCCATACCCTGGAAAGAAGTAATTTTATTTTTTTTGAACAAAAAAGAGATACCGCCGGTAGTTTGCGCTACCACTTCGCTCTTTCTTTTAATCATTTGTTCAAAATCAACCTTTAAATTATCCAGGCTTATGCCGTGGGTTTTAAAAGTATGCGAAGCATTATAATAATGTTCAGAAGAATCAAGCAATGCTTTTGAAGGGATACAGCCCACATTTAAGCAGGTGCCGCCAAAAGTTGAATATTTTTCGATACAGGCTGTTTTTAAGCCAAGCTGGGCACAACGGATGGCAGCCACATAGCCACCTGGTCCCGAGCCGATAACAATCACATCGTACTGCATAGTAGGTTTTTAATATTGTTGCAAATGTAAGCATTCTGCAAAATTAGAGGGACCTTTTTTGCAGGCTTTTAACAACAATTTACAATTAAAACATAGCTGTAGGCAGGCCATCCAGACTTATCCTGTTTTTCTCTTCGCGATAAGCCAATAAACCGTCTTCGCCTTTGTTTTCGGCCCATTTATACGATTGATCTCTTTCGCCGGTATACTCATAAAATGGTACGCCAAAACCGCAGGAGGTTTGTACTGTATCAACATCAGCCACAATAATTTGCCGGGTTGATGGATGTAAAACGAAAAGTGACGATAGCTCGTCCCATTCGGCATCGCCTGGCAAAACGGTGCGACCTTGCCCAAACAAACGCATAATATTAGGTGCAGCATCAAAAGCGCAAAACATAATGGTAATACGTCCATTCTCAAGGATATGTGCCGAAGTTTCATTCCCGCTGCCGGTAATATCCATATAAGCTACTTTATTAGGATTGATGATGCGGAAACTATCCAGCCCCTTGGGCGAAACATTAACATGCCCGTTTGCACTCAATGGGGCCGAAGCCACGAAGAACATTTTTTGATGTTCGATAAACTTAGCGTGGTTTGGCAGGATGGTATCAAAAAACTTAGCCATAATAGGTGGGTTTTGGTTTGGAGATAATCAAATATAGCAAATCTGCAGGTAGTGTTTTGTTAGCATATGGCTAGGAATGATACGGTAATAATTTGAATACAAATGGCCTATTTGCATCGGCCAAAGCTGTTTGTACTATTAAATAAGTATTAAATCAGTTTTACTTTATATTTTAGCTTCTGCTAATAACTAACAGACCCACAGTTCATGAAGAAAATTTATGTTTTAGTGCTGGCCTTATTGGTTGCCAACGTGGTAACCCAGGCGCAAAGCACTCCTCCGGCGTCAACCTACGCTAAAGACAACTACACCAAAAAAGAAGTTTATATTACCATGCGCGATGGTATAAAGCTATTTACTTCTATCTATACCCCTAAGGATGCATCGGCCAAAAAGAAATACCCGATTGTAATGCAGCGCACCTGCTACAGCATTGCTCCTTATGGCGAAGATAAAATCCCGGCACGTTTAGGCCCGTCTGATATTATGATGAAACAGGGTTACATCGTAGTTTACCAGGATGTACGCGGCCGTTACAAAAGCGAAGGTACCTGGACCAACATGACCCCGGTTATCGACAATAAAAAAACTAAAAAGGATGTTGACGAAGGTTCTGATACCTATGATACCATCGACTGGCTGGTTAAGAACGTAACTAATAACAACGGCCGCGTAGGTCAATGGGGGATCTCTTATCCTGGTTTCTATACCGCGGCGGGTATCCTGTCTAACCATCCGGCGCTTAAAGCTTCATCGCCGCAGGCACCAATCTCTGATTTTTGGTTCGATGATTTTCACCATAACGGTGCTTTGTTAGAGAGCTATTTTTTCACTTACCCTGTTTTCGGTGTGCAAAAGAAAGATACCACCAGCAAAGCATGGTATAACGACCAAAATATTAAAGCAGGAACCCGTGATGGTTACCAGTTTTTACTGGATATGGGCCCGCTGAAAAATGCCGACAAATATTATAAAGACAACTTCTACTGGCAAGAAACCGTAAACCACCCTAACTATGATGAGTTTTGGAAAGCGCGTGGTTTAACACAACACTATGGCAAGGTAATGCCTGCGGTAATGTTTGTAGGCGGCTGGTACGATGCCGAAGATTTAAGCGGACCGTTGGATATGTTTAAGAAGATCAACAAAACAGATCCTTCTGCATATAACACTATCGTGATGGGGCCATTCGGTCACGGGCGTTGGTCGCGCGAAACCGGGCATACCATGCACAGCAACGTATACTTTGGCGATAGCATTGCTACTTTCTACCAGAAAGATATCGAGGCTAAATTCTTCGAACACTTCCTGAAAGGTGATGGCGACAAAAAAACTTCTGATCTGCCTAAAGCCTATATGTATGATACCGGCAAAAAAGAATGGGAAAAATTTGCACAATGGCCAGCAGCCAGTGCAATCAGCCAGAAATTATTCCTGAGCGCTGATGGTAAATTGGCTAACAGCCAGCCTGCTTCAAGTGGTTCTGTTTCTTATGTGAGTGATCCGTTAAAACCGGTTCCTTATACTGAGGATAATACAACTACCATGGGCTTTACCCCGCACAATTATATGAGCGAAGATCAGCGTTTTGCCGGTCGCCGTACAGATGTGCTGGTATACCAATCAGAAGTTTTAACTGATGATGTAACCCTGGGCGGCCAGATTATGGCCCACCTGAAAGTGGCTAATAGCAGCAGCGATGCAGATTACATTGTGAAGCTAATCGACGTTTATCCAATGGATGAGAAAAACAACGATTACATGCCGAACAAGAACATCACCCTGAGCAATTACTGGCAAATGGTGCGCTCTGAAATTATGCCGGCACGTTTCCGCAATAGTTTCGAGAAACCAGAGGCGATGGTTCCCAATCAGAAAACTGATGTTAATGTTCGTTTACAGGATGTGCTGCATACCTTCAAAAAAGGTCACCGCATCATGATCCAGGTACAAAGCACGGCATTCCCGTTATTTGCACGCAATCCGCAAACCTTTGTGGCTAACCCTTACAAAGCAAACGAAAGCGATTACGTAAAAGCAACAGAAACTGTTTACAACGACAGCTATGTTGATGTACAGGTTATAAAATAATACATGCTTAAAGTAAAAGCAATATTAACAGGAGCGGCCTTTGCCGCTCTTGTTTCGTTTACAGCCAATGCACAATTGCTGCAAAGTAAACCAGAGTTTACCCGTGCTGATACCCTGCGCGGATCATTAACCAGCCCGTTGCGTACCTGTTACGATATTAACTACTATCACCTGGATGTGAAGTTTAATATCGACCAGAAATTTATCAGCGGCAGCAACCTGTTTAAGTTTACCGCTACGCGTGATTTTGATAAGCTGCAGTTTGATTTGTTTGCGAATCTAAAAATCGAGAAGGTTATTTACAAAGGCAAAGAACTGCCTTATACCCGCGAGTTTAACGGGGTGTTTGTAACCTTCCCACAAACTATAAAACAAGGTGCTAAGGATGAGTTTACGGTTTACTATTCGGGTAACCCAACCGTGGCTAAACATGCCCCATGGGATGGCGGCATTGTATTCACTACCGATTCATTAGGCAAGCCTTGGGTAGCTTCAGCCTGCCAGGGTGTTGGTGCCAGCATTTGGTGGCCTAATAAAGATCAGCAAGCTGATGAGGTGGATAGTGTGCTGATCAGTATTAACGTACCTAATGGTTTAAAGGATGTATCGAACGGCCGTCTGCGTAAAGTTACCAAGCTGAATGATGGCTATACCCGTTTCGATTGGTTTGTAAGCAACCCCATCAATAACTATGATATAGCCGCCAACATTGCCGACTATACTCATTTCAGCGATGAATATAATGGAGAGAAAGGCAAACTGACTTTGGATTATTGGGTATTGCCTTATAACCTCGATAAAGCCAAAAAACAATTCGGCCGTGATGTTAAGCCGATGATCAAAGCTTTTGAACATTGGTTCGGCCCATATCCTTTTTACGAAGATGGCTACAAACTGGTAGAAACCCCGCACTTAGGTATGGAACATCAGAGCGCTGTGGCTTATGGTAATAAATACAGAAACGGTTACCTGGGTACCGACCGCTCACAAACAGGCTGGGGACTGAAATGGGATTTCATTACCGTGCACGAGAGCGGTCATGAATGGTTCGGCAACAATATCACCTCGAAAGATTTGGCTGATAGCTGGATTCACGAAAGTTTTACCAATTACTCGGAAGCCTTGTTCACCGAAAGCATTTGGGGCAAACAGGCAGGGCAGGAGTACACCCACGGCCAGCGTCATTTGATTCAAAACAAGGAGCCTGTTATTGCACCTCATTTAGGTGTAAACGAAGATGGCTCGGGCGATATGTACGATAAAGGTGGCAATCTGCTCAACATGATCCGTACTATTATCAATGACGATGAGAAATGGCGTTCCATCCTCCGCGGGTTGAATAAAACCTTTTATCATCAAACGGTGACTACAGACCAAATCGTTGGCTATATCAACCAGCAAGCAGGTATGGACTTAACGCCGGTATTTAACCAATACCTGCGCCACGTAAATATCCCAACGTTAGAGTTTAGGTTTAATGATGGTAAAACTTACACACGCTGGATAGCCGATGAAGCTAATTTCGAGATGCCGGTGCGTATTAAAATTAAAGGTGGCCAGTATCAATTTATTAAACCAACACGAGCATTTAAGCCTATAGAAATAAATGGCCTAACTAAAGACAATTTGGAGGTTGATACGTTTAACTATTATATCGGTGTTTTGATAGATTAAATGAACATAATAACTAAACGATTTTCGGCAGCAAAAGCATCAGCATTAATTATGCTGATGCTTTTGTTGTTTAATGCCTGCAGATACATAGATAATAAGCCCGAACGTAAAATAGTTAATCAGTTAGCCGGCACGTGGAAACTGGATAGCGTTTTAGAAAGCGATGGCAAGTACCATGCGGTTGATACCAACAGTATTGATGTGGTTGTTTTTGATAAGGACATGGACTTTGTGAAAAATCGTTGGAGTGGCGACGTAGGGCACGACGATTCGGGCAAATACACCGTAGCTATTATTCCTCGGCGTGAACTGGCGAGCGTGTCGCTTATTCCGAATCTAAAAATTAAGGGTAAGGATACCATGAGGCATTACTACAATTTTGATGTGGTGAAAATCACCGACTCGTTATTGTACAAGATAGATGCAACGGAACTTAGAGAGCAAGATGATGGCAAACCGGGTGTGCCTTTTAATAGGCATTCGGTTTATAAAAGGATTGGGAAAAAATAATATCTAATGATTTGTCCTTGCGAGATTCTGTGTTGATATCCAAATAATGTGTATAATTTATTTTACATTTGAATCTTAGG
>CAHJXH010000049.1 GCA_903644075.1 Sphingobacteriaceae bacterium
GTAACGGAAGCCGAACTGCATGCTCCAGGTTGAATTGAAGCTCACATTATCCCTGTATGTTTTAGATGCAGGCAGGTTACGGTCTGTCTGTAAGCGAAAGGTTGGTCTGGTAGTCCCTCCTGGTGTTAATGAAGCGACGTTAGTTGGCACCAGGATATTAGATGCGGCTACGCTTTGTTGTATGCCCCATTCTTTGTTCAGCAAGTTGCCAAAATTTAACACATCCCAACTGAACTGTATGGTATTTCGTTTTCCACCAATGTTGGTGAAAATGTCCTGCAGGAATTTGAAATCATACTGACCAGTGAATGGGCCGATAGCACCATTGCGTTCAGCATATTTACCTTTACGGCCACGCAGGTATTTATCCTGTTCGATGTAACGGAAAAACATATCGCTTTGCTGTTGGGCTGTATAAGTTACCGCTGTAGCGCCGGTACCAACTGTGAGTGGAACAAAAGTAATTTCCGAAGGATCTTTCGGTACATATATCAAATCGGCATTGGCACCATCACGGTTAATATCTGTTGAATAAGTATAGGAGAATCTGTTATTTGAGCCATCATAAACCAAAGTAAACTGGGTTCCTAAATGCTTAACAAACTCTTTACGGTAATAAACAGACGCAATAATACGGCTTGGTGAAACGAAACCTGAGTGGCCTAACTCTGGCTGATTAGCGCCGTTAACAGAGATTGTACCCTGCCAGCCCGAAAGGGTTTGGTCGCCGCTACCTTCGTATAAACTTTTCGCGTCGCTTCTTACATAAGAGATTGAACCACCGAAACCATTGCTAAAGCGTTTGCTTAAAGTAGCAGTAACCGAGTAGTAGTATCCTTTTGATGAATTATCTAACACAATTACGTTAAATGCACCCGGTTGTTGTGCGTTTGCACCAGGAATCACGGTTCCGTTAGGCACTGCTTTACCGTTCAGGATCGGGTTGATAAATTTATCGGTATTAGCGTTAGGGTAAATCAGGCGATCATCCGGGTAACCAGCCACATTTAATGGCTGCGGATCAACTAAGTTAGCATTGCGGAATAACACGGTATTGATATCCTTGTTGTAAATACCCTCGATAGATCCTACCATTCCCCATGGTAATTTCGCATCTAATGCCAGGCTCATTTTAAATGTTTGCGGCATTTTCAGGTCTTTAGCCATTACGGTGATCGGGTTTGGCAATACCGTTCCTGCTGCCGGCGGTGTTGCCGGGCGGTAAGCACCGATGTTGGGATTAAACGGACCAGGCGTATTGTTCTGACCAGAATAAGTTTCGGTTACCTGTAACATACCAGAGTCTCCTGACTGTGCAACGATCCATACATAAGGGATTTTTCCGGTAAAAATACCGGCGCCACCTCTTAACTGTAATGAGCGGTCGCCTTTAATATCCCAGTTAAAACCGATACGTGGCGAGAACAATACTTTAGCGCTTGGCAAGTTACCGGTATTTAAACGTTCGCCATGTGCAAATGTAAGCTGCGATACCAGTGGATGCTCTTCCAGTACCTTAGGATATGCACCTAAATCAAGTCGCAGACCGCCTGTTACATGAAACTTATCGCTAACGGCAATCTCATCCTGGCCGTATACCGAATATTGACCAAACTTAAACGTTGGGAAAGCTTGCTCATAACCCGGAGAAAGAGAATAGGTCTGTGCAAATTCAAGCGGTTTTACACCGTTTTTAAAATCATCCCATGAGTTAAAAGTATAGTAGCTGGTAGCAAAACGCTGGAAACCATTTTTAGTGATGCTATAATCGCCTTGTACGCCCGCGGTAAAGTTGTGTTTACCTGCCGACCAGGTTACATAATCGTTCAGGGAGTATAACTCAACGTCTCTTAAGTTACCATAAGTAAATGGCTCGTAACCAAAAGTGGTGAACGGCCTGCCATCTTTTAAAATGTCAACTAAAGGGAAAATCTGGCTATCTGAACTCCGTGGATCATTCTGGTGAGTATAAGACAAGCGCAAGGTGTTGTTAAAACCGCTCGAAATCTTGGTATTCAACTCTGTAGTGAGGGAATATAAGTTTGATTCCTGGTAATAGTTAGAGTTTTTGAACGGCAAAGCATAGGTATCCGTCCTTGAACCACCATTAGGGAAACCACCCAAGGGGCTTCTTGATGTACTTACGAATGAAGGGCTTTTCGTTTTTACATAACTGTAACGCACGTTAAAGTGATTATTGGTATTGATGTTCCAGTCTAAACGGGCCAGCAAGTTAGTACGCTCCGACTCGAAATTATAGCCCTGGTACGCGCCGGTTTCATAGCCGTAGGTATTTTTAAGGTAACTACTGATCTCATCCAGCTCTGTAGTTGTAGGGCGTGTAATATTAGGCTGACTACCGAATGGTGCAGATGGTGTAGCTGCTACCTTAGTTTGGCCGGGTTCTACTTCGGTTTCTCTTTCCGCGTTTAAAAAGAAAAATAATTTGTTTTTAATGATCGGCCCACCTACACGGGCACCAATAGTTTTGTAAGATTGATCGGTGGATACCAATTCGGGATAAGTGCTAACCTTGGTACCAATCTGGTTTTGGTTGCGAAAATAGGTGTAAGCAGATCCCGAAAAATTGTTTGTACCCGAACGTGTAACCGCGTTAATTGATCCCCCGATAAAGCCGGTTTGGCGAATATCATAAGGTGTAACGTTAACTGAGATCTCTTCGAGCGCATCGATAGAAACCGGGTTACCATTCCCCGGCAGGTTACTACCGATACCGAAGTTGTTGTTAAAATCGGCACCATCTAATGTTACGTTATTCTGTCGTGAATTACCGCCACCGATTGCGTTACCGTTAGATTGTGGCGTTAACCTGGTTAAATCGTTCAGGCTTCGGCTAATAGTTGGTAAGGCATTAATTTCACGTGTAGATAAGTTGGTCGATGTACCGGTTCTGTCTGCATTTAAAACAGAGTTTCTATCTCCGGTTTTAATAGATACTTCGCTTAACAAAACAGATGAATTATCTAACGAAACGTTAAGCACATAAGGATCACCAATTTTCAGATCAATGTTTTCGATGATCTTTGGCTCGTAACCAACATAAGTGATTTTGATACGGTATGGGCCACCCGGGCGCATATTTGGTATGCTGAATCGACCGGTTTTATTGGTAGCGGCACCGTAAACGGTACCTGTAGGTAAGTGTGTTGCTGTAATGGTAACACCAATCAGTGTTTCTTTGGTATCTTTAATAGTACCCGTAAGTGTCCCTGTGGTTACCTGTGCATGCAGACCCAGTGATGAAAAAAGTAAAAGAAAATATGTAAGCAGTTTTCGCATTATTTCTATATTGTTGCTTTAATTAATTTTAGTCGAGTTAATTGAAAAAGGTCCGGGCTGCTACAGCCCTACCAGATAACCGCAGGTGTTTGCAGCACCTCGGTTATTTTTATCCCTGTTTTGTTTATTTCATGCGTTTGTCCGGAGCGTTAATGGTGAGATGATTATTATCCAGGCTGTAGCTCATACCGGTTGTTAGTGTTAAGCGCTGCAGCACCTGGTGAAGGTTTTGGTTTGCCAGATGGAAGGTGTAGTTGGTTGGATCGAGTTCCGGATGATTAACCCTGACACTAACATTGAAATGCCGGGACAATTCATCACCAATTTGTGCTAATGTCATAGTCTCCAGATCGAAAGAGCCGGCGGTTCTCCATGTACTGATCAATTCGGCTTCTTTCTTATTAGATTCTGGCTTGCCGGTGAACGTATTATAGTTAAGCACATCGCCTCTTTCCATAGCAGGGCGGATTAGGTGAAAGTTGCCATGCTGATCGCAAATACCAACATCTACCCGGCCTGATGCTACTGAAACCTGGTATTGCTTTGCCAGATCGTATGCACGGATATTAAAGGAAGTTCCGATATCGCGTGTAACTAAATTGCCTGATACCACACTGAACGGGCGGTCGGTATCATGCTTTACTTTGAAAAAGGCTTCCCCCTTATCCAGGTAAACTATCCTGTTTTTATCTTTCTTTATTAATGGGATACGGATTGTGGTGGCTGCATTAAGCCAAACTTCAGTACTATCGTCGAGCTTGATTTTTTTAACTTGCGCATTTGCAGTCACGATAGTTTGATAAGCTTGTTGGGTAGCAACGTGAGGTTGTTGCCTTTTGTAAAAGATACCGGCTATGGTAAACAATACGCCAATTGAACATGCCGCTTTAAACCAGATTGTAGAAGTCCATAGTTTGCGTACAGGTGTATTGGAAATACTGCCCTTAAGGCGCAGGCTTAGTTCCTGGTAGATTCGGTTTTCTGAGTCGGGGTCACTCAGAATTTCTGCCTCAGGGCCGTCTTCATAATGTTTAAACCAGTCATCAACCAGTTTCTTTTCATCATGATTAATTTGTCCCTGCTCATACTTACTGAACAGTTGCTTTAGCTGCGTATACTTTGGGTTCTTCATTCAGCACTATTAGTGCTCGAACCGCCCGAAAGTACTTTAAGAATCTGTTAAGTTTACATTAAACCTTCTACCACCTGAAATACCAGGAATGAGAAGTAGATCAGCGAACCCTGCTCCATGCAAATGCGCAACCTTTTTAATGCTTCTGAAATATTATTTTTAACGGTTTGTTCTGAGAGGCCGAGTTCTACAGCAATTTCCCTGATTGATTTATCTTCAAACCTACTCAACTGAAAGCATTTCCGCATATTGGAAGGCATTTTTGATAGTTCCTCATCAACGGTTTGCTTTACTTCTTTTAATAAGATCTGGTCATCGGGCTGGGCAGACCGTTGTATGTTCTCCAATAAAACATCAGCGCCAACCAACCTTATTTTATCTTTCCGGAAACTCATCATTAGATTATTTCTGGCTACCGTATTTAAATAGGGCATAAAAGATTCCTGGGCATAGAGTACTTCCCTATTTTTCCAGATGTATAAAAACACGTCCTGTAAAATATCTTTGGTATGGCTTTCGTCCTGGGTTAAACGGTAAACAAATGAAAAAAGCTTCTTCCAGTACCTGTTAAAAAGTACGTGAAACGCATCTTCATCGCCCAGGGCCATAGCCTCTAATAATGCCTGATCTGATTGGTTTATCATAAAAATGTCACACTCCCTGCTACAGTAATAGGAAAGTATATTTACCGCTTTATTTATGGGCCTGACCAATATGCTCGCAACCATATGGTCAATCAATAGTTTGCCACAAAATTATCCCTGTGAGGTAAAGTCTATGTTAGAGTGGCATTAATATAAAGACACATTGTGTAACAACCTTGTAGAAGTACGGCGATTTTAGTACTTAACTAAAGCCCAAAATCGTCAAATGAAAAATGAGATAATCGTTTTCCGATTATCTCATTTTAATAATTGTGGGTAAGGAAGATTAAAGTTTGAAACGATAAGCCAGCTTAAGTGATACAGTTGAGGGAAGATAATACCCACCGGCGTAGCCATCGTATTTAGCGCCAATATCTACTCCATTTTTAAAAGCAAGGCCTATACTTGGCGAATATGCAAATGCCACATCACCATCAGAAATAAAAGCAGCGCCCGCATCGCCGCTTACATAGAACTCATTGCCTGCATATAATCTTAAACCTGCCTTAACAGGGATTATATTTTTATCGGATTTTTTCTCTTCAAAACTATAGGTATCGTGGCTGGTCATGGCATAATAAAACTGGGTCATAGCAAAATAATGCGTAAGCCCGGCAGTGGCATAAGCTTCTAGATTGCGCGCAATGGGCTTATAAATGCCGGCCTCGCAGCCTAATACAAACCCATCATCCAACGATACACCCGGATTAAGACCAACAGCCAATTTCCAATCGCTGTCGCCATCTGTTTTTTTATGCGGAGTCAATTTACGGGTATCCAAGCCGTAAGCTAAGCGCAGGGATATGTCTTTGGTAACACTATTTTTTGTAAAGTCTTCGTATCGTAAACTTAAATCAAGCCCGCTTTTAAAGGCAACGCCAACCGATGGTGACCACAGAAACGAAGTACCCCATTGCTCGAAACCAAAACCTGCACCAGCCTCGCCTGCGAGGTACAGGTTATCAGACAGAAAGAATTTAGCACCAGCTTTAACCGGTATTACATTAAACGGGCTACCATATTGGCTATAACCAATAAAATGATCTTTCTCGAAATAATGGGTAAACCCGGCAGTAAGCGTGGCAGCAAACCTGCTATTGAAGTTTTTCTGTAGCCTTACGTCGCCGCCGAGGGTGTATGAAAAAGGATCTTTAATTGGTACACCCGGGCTAACACCAAAACCAATGCGCCAACCGTTTTCATTTTGCGCATGGGCAACTGTGCCTGCCATTAAAAATGCAGAAACCGTAAAGGCTTTAAATAATGATTTTATTAACATAGCAATTATAAATTTTATTTGATATAATGACTGCTATGTTGCCTTATACCCCCACTCTTCCGTGCTTATTTATTGGCTTAGTGGGATACGATAAGCTAACCGGAATGCAAATTGTTTAATCTCGTTAAAAGCTGTATAATCTTCAAACTTAAAACTCGCGTCTAATCCGTTGCCTAATGTGAAACCAAACGTTGGTGAGTACACAAATGATTTAACCGATTGAGGTATTGATGCAAGATGCCTGCGCGGGCCATTTTCTGTTATATATATGCCGTCGTCCTGCTTGCCCCATGCTTCGCCCAAGTCGCCACCTATGTAAAAGCTTTGGGTAAGTTTTGACCGAATACCCACTTTAACCGGGATTATTTTAAATGGTTCTGCTACCTCTTCAATGCTATAATTGGTACCATATCCCTGCTTACTCCACACATAATTGTTAAGCACTGAAAAATAATTATAGCCAACGGATAATACGGCCGACAGGTTATTACCCAGGTTACGTTGCGTAAATACTTCACCGCCATAAACCGCCTCGTAAGGCTGGTCCCAACCAATCCCCAGTGACGTTGCCAGGCCTAACGACCAGCCGTGCGAGGTATCCATCCGCTTATCCGGAGATTTGGTAAAAACTGAGTTAAAAGCTAAACCGGCCTCCCAGCCCCAAAAATTTTTGATACGATGGCCATTATCGCCAAGCTCATACGAATATTGGGAATACTCCGGCGCGTTAGTTACATTTTTATAACCACCCACATGCCATGATCCATCGTAATTGTAGCGGTTGTAAGTTGGCCCTGCAATAAGGCTTATGTTTTTAGTGATCTGCAAATTAAGCAAAAGCTTTGCCTGCGCCCAGGTGTCGTGCCAGCCACTAGTATTAGCAAGTTGGTAATTTACCTCGGTAGATGCATAAAATTGTTTGCTGAACATAAAATCGTGCCCTATACCCAGGCCAAAGGCATACATCTTTTTATCTGTAGATAGATTGGCTCCCGTAAGCAAAGTACTGTAAAACGCATGTGTGCCTGTTTTTAGAGTCACGTTGGTATTCATCAGGTTATTGGCCGTGAGTGATACCTTATAAAAGCCATTACGAACAATATTAATAAGGCCTATGCTTGCACCATATGAAGTATCTGCCACATTAACCAACCCTATCTGCAGGCCTTTTAATTTATGTGCCTCATTGTTTAAAACAGAGAATTGCATACCGCGCACCTCACCTTCGGCCTTGTTAATAAAGCCGGCAAATTGCAAGCCTTTCACTGTATCAATTGCAAAATTGTGTACGCCTGCTATCTGCACACCACGTACATTGCCACCAACCAGGTTAAATATCCCGGCTGCTTGTAAATAGCGTGTATCTTGTTTATTAATATTAAATAAACCGCCAATCTCCAGGCCGTTTACACCAGCCGTGTACCCGCCTATCAGGTTAAGCGAAAACTTATTTACCACCTGCGAACTAAACATGCCGTGTGAACTTAAACCCGGCGTTAATGAGATTTGAAAAGGACGGTTGGCAAAAAAATCAGGGATATTCATCGACTGGATCATTTGCCGGGTGGAGATAAATAACCGGCCCAGACTGGTGCGCTCTACACTTCTGCTTTTGTTGCGCGCATCCTCATAAAGCGGCCTGTCGTTGCGTACATTTACCAATACGGTTTGTAAAAAGCGGATGGTGGTATCCCGGTATAACCGCTTACTTAAAGTAATGGCCACTGAACCCGGATTAGGTGATCTGAATCTTAGCTTAAAGTATCCGTGTTCATCTGTCAGGGCCGATACCAGTTGCTCCTTTTCGTAAACGCTGGCATTCATCAGGCGCTCGCCGCTGGCTTCATCAGTTACAATACCGCTTACAGAATAGGTATTATTATCGTTTGTAATATCGGCATTAATGAGGGCTAAATGAGGAAGGGCGAGCGTGATGATCACGTAGTTTTTACGTTCTTCAAACTCGTATTTATCACCCAGCAAATGCTTTAAAATGTTTAATACCGTTTCATCATTACTTGCAATGCTAACCAGACTATCCTTCGATAGCTGGCTGCCGCTATATGAAAAATAGAAACCTCCCTGATTGCCGATGGCTTCGAGCACCTTTCCTAAATGCTCGTGATTAAAACTGACCGATAGTTTTTTACCAAGTAAACTCTGCGCATTCGCCTGCGTAAAAAAGCAAAACATCAGCTGTAATAAATAAAACGACTTTAATATTTGTGTATAAGGTTTAGGCATTAAATACGGTTTATTTGAGGATGATCTGTTTGCCTTTGATCTCAACAGTAATTTTGAAAGTGCGGCTGATCACCTGTAAAATATCATCCAATGATTCATTTTTGAAAGTAGTATTCAAAAGCTGGTTGTTCAATTCTTTTCGGCCGATAATGATGTTGCTGTCGTAGGCATCGTTTAACACTTCCACCATACGCCATAGCGGGGTATTATCGGCAACAAATTCTTTACTTCTATAATAAGTATATAACTTATCGGGGGTCGGTTCTTTAACCAGGGTTGAGTTCTCTCCAACCAATACTTTATCACCCGGTGTAAGTGTAACCGAGCTTCCCTTAATGCTTACCTGCACTATGCCCGTTTCTACAATAACCTCTATCTTGCCGTGTTTATTTTTTACATTGAATGAGGTTCCAACCACTTTAATGGTAGTACCCGATGTATTGATGATAAATGGCTTAGCTTTATTTGGCGATATTTTAAAGAAAGCCTCCCCCTCTTTTAATGACACCATACGCTGATTACCGCTGAATCTTTGCGGATACTGCAATACGCTATGCCTGTTTAAAGTTATAACAGAACCGTCTGACAGGGTATCAACCCTCACTTCCTCTATCGATGACACTTCCATTTGCTTATTGGCAAACTGAGCAAAATACACCCAGGCCCCACCGCAAATAAGTAATAAAGTAGCGGCAATTTTTAACCATGTAAAATTGCGCCGGATGTTTACCACTTTAGGCCTTGCAGCAATTTTTTGCTTTAAAGTATCTAATGAATTCTGTGCGTCGAGCGGTTCGTTATATTGGATATTTTTACTGGTTTCCCAAATAGTACGAAACTGTTGCAGACGTTGCTGATTGGCAATATCTAAAGCAAGCCGTTTATCTACCTGGGCTATCTGCTCGGCAGAGGCTTCGCCTAAAAGGTAAGTAATCAGTAAATCGTCGTTCATTTCCATATAATTTGTATTTCCAGCCATTATATGAGGTTAATTAAGATCCATAATATAAACGGCAGGTAATCTGCCAGTTGAATGCGTAAACGTTTAAGCGCTTTGCTCATTTGGTTTTCAACCGTTTTTACGGCAATGCCTAACTCTGCTGCTATTTCAGCATATTTCAATTCTTCAAAACGGCTCATCTCAAAAACAATGCGGCATTGTAAGGGTAAATCATTAATGGCCTTTTGCAGACGCTGCTCCAGTTCCCTAAACTGGAGCTTATTTGCCGGGGTTTCTGTTTGATGATTCATGCTGTTCATCGTATAAGTCTGGTGGCTTTGTTTAACTTTTTGATGCTTAATGTAGTTAAGGCACTCGTTGTTTACCGCTCTGTACAAATAAGCTTTTATTGATGTATGTATAGTGACAGGTGCACTACGTTCCAGCATTTTTAAAAAAACCTGGTGTACCATCTCTTCTGCCAGTTGCTTATCGGCCAGCATAGTGAAGGCATAGTTGTATAAGGCCGGGTAATGGCTCAGATAAACCCGATCGAATGCAACATCGTCCGACGCTAATTCCAGAATTGTATTCGTATGCTTCAAAGTTTACTAAAGTATTATTTATGCCTCATAATTAAATGACAACTAACAAGGCTGTCACCCCCATCGTGATGTTTTAATTATTTGGAGGGGACGAGATTTGATAACTGCATGGATCAAATAAGGAAAAATCATTGCTTGAATATTGCATCAAAACTTTGCTAACAGTGTATCTCTGAGTATAGGCTAAAACGAAAAAAGCCTGTAAATCTACTGATTTACAGGCTTTTGTTACTCTTTGATAGTTCTATCTGCGGTGAAGGAGGGATTCGAACCCTCGGTACAGTTTCCCGTACGTCAGTTTAGCAAACTGATCCTTTCGGCCTCTCAGGCACCTCACCTTTTTTCTTTAAGTACTATCCCCCGTTTGGGTCTGCAAATATAGCAAAACAGAAAACGCCTCAAAATAAATTTTCAGATTTTTAATAATCAATTCGCACGTGGTATATGCTCATGAGCATTTTCTTGAAAATGTCCTTAATGGTTTGCAGGTCTTTCAGGGTGATGTCGCTATCGTTAAGTTGCCCTTGGTCAAGCTTATAGCTCACAATCCGGTCTACCAAATTACTGATAGATTGGGCATCCGGCTCACGTAAAGATCGCGAAGCTGCTTCTACAGAATCTGCTAACATTAATACCCCCGTCTCCTTAGAAAACGGTATCGGGCCCGGATAACGGAAGATGTTTTCGTCAATTCCCTTCTCGGGATAGTTTTTCAGGAACGATTGGTAGAAATAATCTACCCGCGTATTACCATGATGAGTGCGTATAAAATCGATCACAATTTCTGGTAAGCTATGTTTACGCGCCAGCTCTGCTCCTTTACTTACATGGCGGATGATGATCTGGGCACTTTCCTCATAAGGCAGCTTATCATGCGGGTTAAAACCCGAACTTTGGTTCTCTATAAAATACAACGGGTTTTCCAGCTTGCCAATATCGTGGTACAATGCCCCTGCCCTAACCAACAATGCATTGCCGCCAATACTGTAAATGGCGTTTTCGGCCAGGTTGGCTACCTGCAAAGAATGCTGGAATGTTCCCGGGGCACTAAAAGCAAGCTCGCGTAATAAGGTGGCGTTGGTGTTGGTTAGTTCTATCAGCGTAATTTCTGACGTGATACCAAACACACGCTCGAAAGCATAAATAAGCGGGTAAGCCAACAGGGTTAATAATACGCTCACTACAAATGGAAAGAAATCCATCCAGTCGATAGCCAGGAAACTGCCTTCGCGAATAAATGAGATGCCCAGAAAGGCCACAAAATAGTTAAATGTAATAATGGCGGCGGATGTTAAAAACTGATCACGGCGGATCAGGTTTTTAATACTATAAATAGCCACCATTCCCGAAGTGATTTCGAAATAGGCAAACTCGAAGCTATTGGGTACAAAGAAGCCCGCAACCAATATCACCAAAAGGTGTATGTTAAGCGCCAGGCGGGTATCAAACAATATCCTGATAATAATAGGTACTATACAATAGGGTATGTAGTATAAATTAGGCAGCTGCAACCGTATAGCCCACGAAAGTGTACCTAACATAGCTGTTATTACCAGCAAAATAAGCCCTACCAGGCGGTTATCGTAATAAATATCCTTACGGAAAAGATAGAGGAAAACAATGAGCAGCGTTATTACGATAGAAACCAGTAAAAACTGACCTAGCAGTACCAGGTTACGGTTACCATTTATACGTGCATTATCTTCAAAAGCTTTTTTGTACGATTCGAGCTTTTGGTATACATCGTTATTGATAACAGAACCCTTAATTACAATTACTTCCCCCTTTTGCACCATGCCACTGGTTGATGACAGGCCTTCCAGCACTTCTTTTTCTAAACGATTGGTTAGCTTATCATCATAAATCAGGTTATTTTGCACCCGGTTTTGGAGCATGTTCAATAGAAATGCTTTATCGAGATTGGTTGTATTCAGTACTTTTTCGCAGTAGGCAAGCGCCTGCTCTTTGGTATACAGGTCGGCTGTATTTTTTTCGCCGGATACATTATGGTTAAGTATAGTAACCGGGTAATTATCTGCATTATGCTGATATTTAACATTGAGGGTTAATACCCCTTTATCGTAAATATCGCCCAATAGGTTAAGGCCAACGGTTAGGTAACGGCTCTTAAGATGATCGTTTATACCAGAGTCGTGCCACTTTATCTCAAAATCGTTTTTAAACCCGTCTTCCTGTTCTTCTTTAACGTCGCTATCGAGCTGGTAAACCGGTTTAATGGTTTTTAATGCCGATGCTTTATCGGCTTCTATTTCCTGCGTGGTTTTCAGGATAGCGAAATTGTAAGGAGAGATCAGATCCTTCTGGTTCCAGATCCGGCCTTTTTCATACTCGTACCGAAATTTGGCTTGTTTGGGCAGCGTAAAAACAATTACACATATACTCGTCAGGATCATGATGACCTTCAGATTACGTGCGTACTTACGCAGAAGGGCCTTTTGGCGCGAAGATGAAAGTGTAGCCATTTAATTTATTAACCCACAAAATTAAGAAAGTTTCGCCCAATAAGTTTAAACACGTAAATTAAGTGCCTACGCTATTTATACATTACGCAATCTGGTACTAGTTATTACTCAGATACCAGTCGTAAACAATCTCAAGTCCTTGCTTAAAAGAATATTCGCATTCGTAACCAATTGTATCCTTTATTTTCTCAATACTGGCAAGCGAATGTTTAACATCGCCTCTGCGTTCCTGCTGATATATAGGGCTTAGATCTTTGCCTGTATTCTCCTGTAAAAGGGTTATAACACCATTTAAATCAATCTGGCTGCCACATGCAACATTAAATATTTCGTGTTGTGTAAGCCCGCCATAAAGCATAGATTTAATGTTGGCCTGCACTGCGTTGGCCACAAAAGTAAAGTCGCGGCTGGTTGTTCCATCACCATTAATAACCGGTTGTATACCATCTATAAATGCTTTGCAAAAAATAGGGATAACCGCAGCATAAGCATTACCGGGATTTTGTTTCGGACCAAAAATATTGAAATAACGTAAACCGATAGTATGGCAGCCATATACCTTGCTAAACACATCGCCATACATTTCATTAACGGCCTTGGTTACTGCGTAAGGCGATAGTGGTTTGCCTTCTTCGCCTTCAACTTTTGGTAAGATTGCACTATCGCCATAAGCAGATGATGATGCTGCATACACCATTCTTTTAACAGATGGCGCATCTTTAACAGCAGTAAGCATGTTTAAAAAACCCGATATATTAACATCATTGGTAGTGATAGGGTCGGCTATGGATCGCGGTACAGAGCCCAGCGCAGCCTGGTGGCTTACGTAGTCAATACCTTCCAGGGCAGCTTTACAGGTTTCCATGTTCCTGATATCACCTTCAATAAATTCGAAATTTTTGAGGCCGATAAATTCTTCGATGTTGCTGTAATAACCATTTGATAAGTTATCAAGCACCCGTACCAAACCGGCACCATGGCTAATAAGGTATTGTACCAGGTTACTGCCAATAAACCCGGCGCCGCCGGTTATTAAAAAATTATATGCGGATAAATCGCTGTCGTGATATTTTGAACTATATAGGTTCATGCATTAATAAATATTAGGATAACAGGAGCGTTTCCCTTAAATTATATGAAATCGCATTATGCTCAATATTACTCATATTTCTGATAATTTAATGACATCAGTAGAAACATTAATTTGCGAAATTAAAATTTTTCTCCACTTATATTAAACTTGTTGTTTCTGGTGTTTAATATAAGGATGCTCATACCTTTTATCCATCGCAACAAAAAGGCTAAATTGCACCACCAAATTATAATACAATAATATGAAAGATGTATATATAGTTGCCGCAACCCGTACTGCAATAGGTAGTTTCGGTGGCAGCCTCACTCCTTTTACGGCAACCCAACTAGGTGCTTTGGTTATTAAATCGGCTGTTGAAAAGGCAGGCATAAAACCAGAGCACGTGTAGGAAGTTTATATGGGCAACGTAATGTCGGCCAATTTAGGGCAGGCGCCTGCAACACAGGCAGTGCGTTTTGCAGGTTTGCCAGATATTCCGGCTACTAGTATTAATAAGGTATGCGCATCAGGTATGAAGGCTATTATGCTGGCTGCCCAAAGCATTGCCCTGGGCGAGCAGGATATTATTGTAGCCGGCGGCATGGAAAGTATGAGCAACGTACCCTATTATTTAGATAAAGCCCGTACCGGCTACCGCTTAGGCCACGGCCAAATTACCGATGGTTTGGTGAAGGATGGTTTGTGGGATGTTTATAACGATTACCACATGGGTTCAGCAGCCGAGCTTTGCGCTACCGAATGCCATATCAGTCGCGAAGACCAGGATGCTTATGCCATTGAATCGTACCAGCGCTCGCAAAAAGCGCAGGCCGATGGAAGATTTTCGGAAGAGATCACACCTATAGAAATCAAAGACAAAAAAGGCAATGTGGTTATTTTTGATACCGACGAAGAGCCAGCCACCGTTAAATATGATAAAGTACCCGGACTGAAACCCGTGTTCGATAAACAAGGTACTGTAACTGCCGCCAATGCATCGAGCCTTAATGATGGCGCTGCCGCTTTAGTACTGATGAGTAAAGAACGTGCCGAAGCTTTAGGCGTAAAACCGCTTGCCCGTATTATAGGGTATGCCGATGCCCAGCAAGCGCCCGAGTGGTTTACCATTGCACCGTCAAAAGCTATCCCGCTGGCATTACAGCGTGCCGGTTTAACTGCGGATGAAATTGATTATTTCGAAATTAACGAGGCGTTTTCTGTAGTTTCTATCGCTAACAACCAGATTTTAAACCTAGATCCGTCAAAAGTGAATGTGAATGGCGGTGCGGTATCACTAGGCCATCCGCTGGGTGCTTCGGGTGCGCGGATTATTGTAACTTTGCTGCATGTTCTCCAACAAAACAACGCCCGCTACGGCGCTGCCGGAATTTGTAATGGCGGTGGCGGTGCCAGCGCAATGGTTATTGAAAATCTGCGTTAATAAGTTTATGATCAAACGACTGTTAATCTGTTTATTAACTTTTAGTCCGGTTTTATTGCTGGCACAGGTGCGGCCGCAAAAAAGTGTATATGCGACTTACCAGGACAGCCTGAAGCATTTGGGCTTTAAAATGATAAACCATGAAGAAGACCTGGAACGTAAGAACGCCAATTACGCCTTTATTAAAACACTAACTGCAACATTAAAGCTTCCGGGGTCATTTAACTTTAAGTTCGACTCGGTTAAAACCATCAGTATTGTCACCTCGCCCGATAGCCGTTTCCGCATTTTTAGCTGGCACGTAATGAATGATGATGGCAGCTATCGTTTTTATGGCACCATCCAAATGAATACCGGTACAGCTCCGTTGGAGATGTATCCGCTGGCTGATTATTCGCCTTTTATGGCTAACCCGCAAGATACTGTTACCGACAACACGCACTGGTACGGCGCCCAATACTACCAGATTATCCCGGTAGCAGCAGCCAATCCTTATTATGTATTATTAGGATGGAAAGGTAATACCGTAAAATCGACCAAAAAAGTAATTGAGGCTTTAACCTTTAAAAATGGCAAACCGGTTTTAGGGATAGCTGTGTTTTCTGACAAGTTGGGGCCCAAAGACAGGGTGGTGTTCGAGTATTCGCGCCAGGCATCTATGATGTTAAAGTATATTCCCGAGCAGCATTTAATTGTTGCCGATCACCTTTCTCCGCCTGATAAAAGGTTTGAGGGCAAGCCTGATACCTACGGCCCCGACCTAAGTTATGATGCTTACCGTTTAAGAAACGGACAATGGCAATTGCAGGAAAACATTGATCTGCGCAATATTGCCTCGCCCGATGATACTGACATAGACCCCAAAAAACAAGCATTGAAAGACAGGGCCGCTGCGAGCGCAGGGCATAATTAATTGACGTACATTGCATTATCAGAAGCATTGGTAAGTGCAGGGTATGTTAACAGAATTAAATTTTGATTTGCAAGATTTATCCTATTTTTAGAAAATTTTTTTTTAGTATTTTATGAGTACAGAACCGGAATTAGCGTTAGACCCCCACTTTATAGAACAATCGCCAAAAGGCCATCCAAAAGGGCTTTACGTATTGTTCTCCACCGAGATGTGGGAGCGGTTTAACTTTTATGGTATGCGGGCCTTGCTTACCTTGTTTCTGGTAAATGCACTTGCTTTTTCAGATAAAGATGCTGCTATTATTTACGGCGGCTTTTTGGGCCTTTGTTATTTAACCCCAATGCTGGGCGGTTACATATCAGATCGATTTTTAGGTAATCGTAACTGCATCATTTTAGGCGGGTTTGTGATGGGCCTTGGCCAGCTGCTAATGTTTGTAAGCGGTTCGCTTTATGCCAGCAACCTTGATCTTGCCAAAATGGTGATGTGGGGAGCTCTTACCGTTTTAATATTTGGTAACGGATTTTTTAAACCTAACATTTCATCAATGGTGGGTATGCTCTACAAAAAAGGCGATTCCCGCCTCGATTCGGCATTTACCATCTTTTATATGGGTATTAACGTGGGCGCATTATTAGGTATGGCGATATGCCCATTACTTGGCGACGTTAAACATGGTGAAATACGTGTTGTAGAAGCTTTTAAATGGGGCTTTTTAGCAGCTGGTTTGGCCATGACCCTGGGTACCGTATTATTTATTTTCCTTAAAAATAAATATGTAACCGCTCCCCATGGTTCGCCAGTAGGCGCTAAACCTAATCACAATGCATCAACATTAAGCCCAACCGGCGAAGCAGAGCAAGCTAACTTCTCTAAAACATCTATTTATGGTGTTGTTGCTTTAATGGTAGTGCTTTTCTTCGGTATCCATTATATATCGATAGATCCTAACCCTATTAAAAGTTGGGTATATCCATTTATTTATGCATCGGGTATCAGCTTAGCGGTTTTAATCCTTACGGATAAATCAATCACTAAAACAGAGCGCGATCGTATTTTTGTACTTTACATTGTTGCCTTCTTTGTGATCTTTTTTTGGTCGGCATTTGAACAGGCGGGTTCATCATTAACTTTTGTGGCCGATAAACAGACCGATACACGCATTTTTGGCTGGCAAATGCCGCCAAGCGCTGTACAGAATGCTAATTCATTCTTTATCATCGTATTTGCGCTTCCGTTCAGCTGGTTGTGGTTAAAACTACAGAAACGCGGACTAGAACCAATTTCGCCGGTTAAACAAGCAATTGGCCTGGCACTATTAGCAGTTGGCTATTACATTATTGCCATCGAAATTAAACCTGTTGGCAATACCGGTAAAATTGCCGTGATCTGGTTATTTGTAATGTACCTGTTCCATACCCTGGGCGAATTATGTTTATCACCTATCGGTTTATCACTCGTAGCCAAACTGGCACCTAAACGTTTCTCATCCTTATTAATGGGTGTATGGTTTTTAGGTAACGCTGCTGGTTATGCTTTGGCCGGTACGCTGGGTGCCATTATCCCGCCAACAGGCGATAAATTTACACTGGCTGCCTCTAAAGGGATTAACTTGCAAGGCATACTCGACGGTAAAATTACCGCAACTGCACAGCAAATAGCAGAGCTGGCTAAAGATAAGATTGATATACACTACCCTACTTTTGCGGGCTTCACTATCCATAATTTATATGAATTTTTTATGGTTTTCGTGATCCTTTCGGGTGTTGCATCTATTGTTTTATTCCTGATTTCGGGCTTTTTGAAAAAAATGATGCACGGTGTAAGATAAACCGCACTTTTAAAGCAAATAATTTAAGATATTTGAAGCCGTGTAATAATACACGGCTTTTTTATTTTCGTCAAGCATATCAATTTAACCGGTGCCCGACAGTTTAGTTATTATCCCTACTTATAATGAAAAGGAAAACATTGAACGGATGATCCGTAAAGTGTTTTCGCTTACTCATGACTTCCATTTGCTCATCATTGATGATGGCTCGCCCGATGGCACGGCTAACATTGTGAAAAACCTGCAATACGAATTCCCACAAAAATTATTTATAGAAGAGCGCGCAGGCAAACAAGGCCTGGGTACTGCATACATTCATGGCTTTAGATGGGCTACCAAACGCAACTATGATTATATTTTTGAGATGGATGCCGATTTTTCGCACAATCCTGAAGATTTAATTAAGCTAAGGCAAGCCTGTGTTGAAGGTGCCGATGTTGCTGTAGGCTCGCGCTACATTAAAGGCGTAAACGTGGTTAACTGGCCTATGAGCCGGGTACTGATGAGTTATTTTGCATCGGTATATGTACGCTTTATTACCGGTATTGATGTGCAGGATTCGACCGCCGGTTTTGTATGCTATAAAACCCGTGTGTTTGATGTGCTTAACCTCGACAAGATCAAATTTGTAGGCTATGCCTTCCAGATCGAAATGAAATATACAGCCATTAAACATGGCTTTAAACTGGTAGAAGTACCCATTATTTTTACAGACCGTACCGAAGGTACCTCCAAAATGTCGACCGGCATTTTCCGCGAGGCATTTATCGGTGTTATCCAGATGAAGATCAACAGTATTTTCAGAAAATATCCGGAAGGATAAAAGTCCCAAAGTCGGCAAGTCCGTGAGTCCGAAAGTATTCACCTTGCCACTCTTTCTTCTTGCGGACTTTCTGACTTACGGACTTCCGGACTCAATAAATTTTGCTAATTTCGTTGGTAATGAATGAGCATCTTGATCCCGACCCAGAGCGTCTGTCAGCCGGTGAGCGCGACATTGAAAAAGTGTTGCGGCCGCAGGCATTTGAAGACTTTACCGGTCAGCATAAAATATTAGCCAACTTACGGATCTTTGTACAGGCGGCCCGCCAGCGTGGCGAAGCGCTTGACCATGTTTTATTGCACGGCCCTCCTGGTTTGGGTAAAACTACATTATCGCACATTATTGCTAATGAAATGGGCGTGGGTATCAAGATCACGTCAGGCCCGGTACTGGATAAGCCCGGCGATTTAGCCGGCTTGCTGACTAACCTGGAAGCAGGCGACATTTTGTTTATTGATGAGATCCACCGCCTGAGCCCGTTGGTTGAAGAGTATCTTTACTCTGCTATGGAGGATTTCAAGATCGATATTATGCTCGAATCAGGCCCTAATGCCCGTTCGGTACAAATCACATTGAATCCGTTTACTTTGGTTGGTGCAACTACCCGTTCTGGGTTATTGACAGCTCCGCTTCGTGCACGTTTCGGCATCAATTCACGACTGGAGTATTATGATGCCAAGCTACTCACCACCATTGTGCTCCGATCATCAGATATATTAAAAACACCCATCAGTGATGAAGGTGCTTACGAAATTGCCCGTCGTAGCCGCGGCACACCGCGTATAGCCAATGCCCTGCTTCGCCGTACCCGCGATTTTGCCCAGATAAAAGGTAACGGAACCATAGATACCGAAATTGCCCAGTACGCGCTTAATGCCCTTAATGTTGACGAACATGGCCTGGACGAAATGGACAATAAGATACTGGTTACCATTATCGAAAAGTTTAAAGGCGGCCCCGTTGGCTTAAAAACCATTGCTACTGCCGTTGGCGAAGACGAGGGCACTATTGAAGAAGTTTACGAACCCTTTTTAATACAGGAAGGCTACCTGATGCGTACCGCCCGTGGCCGCGAGGTCACCGATTTTGCCTATAAACATTTAGGTATCTTCAGGCCAGGCGGCACAGGAACTCTGTTTTAATAAATCACTTTCTATAGTTTAAATGCTGAGTTATTTGAGATAACCAGGCATTTTATCTCTGTTTAGCTAAAACGTTTTATTAATAGATTGCAACAAAATTGTTAACACGCTAAAAACGCATTGCATCCTATATTCAAATATTATATTTGCTATTCTATCAGTCACATTTAATGAAAAAACTTCTTCTACCCTTACTCCTCTTTGCAGGAATTAACACCTTCGCCCAACAAGTAAATAAGATTACAGATCCCGCCGATTGGGTTAACCCGCTGATGGGTAGCCAATCAAAAGTCGATCTTTCAAACGGAAACACCTACCCTGCCATTGCGTTGCCCTGGGGTATGAACACCTGGTCGCCGCAAACAGGCACAATGGGTAATGGTTGGATGTATACTTACGATGCCGATAAAATCCGCGGCTTTAAGCAAACCCACCAGCCATCGCCATGGATGAATGATTATGGTCAGTTTGCCATTATGCCTGTAACCGGCAAAGCCAAATTTACGCAGGATGACCGCGCCAGCTGGTTTAGCCACAAGGCGGAAATTTCAAAGCCCTACTACTATAGCGTTTACCTGGCCGACGCCGATGTAACCACTGAGATAACCCCTACCGAACGTGCAGCGCAATTCCGTTTCACCTTCCCTAAAACGGATAGCTCGTTTATCGTGGTTGATCCATTTAATAAAGGCTCATACATCAAAATTTTGCCTAAAGAGCAAAAAATAATTGGTTACACTACCCGTTATGCTCGCGGTAAGTACACCAACTTTAAAAATTACTTCGTTATATATATCGATAAGCCATTTACCTACAACCGTACCTGGCATGGTAAAACCTTTGCAGGCGCAGATACTTTAGAGTTACAGAACGACCATGCAGGTGCCATCATTGGTTTTAAAACCGTTAAGGGTGAGCAGGTGCATTTGCGCGTAGCTTCCTCATTCATCAGCGCAGAGCAAGCCGAAATAAACTTGAAACGCGAACTGGCTAACGATAGCTTTGATGCAACCAAACAAAAAGCACATGAAGTATGGAATAAAACACTAAGCCGCATCAATATTGAAGGAGGTTCTGTTGATCAGACACGTACATTTTACTCATGTCTTTACCGCATGCTTTTCTTCCCGAATAAGCTATACGAGATCAATGCTAAAAACGAAATTGTACACTGGAGCCCTTATAACGGTAAAATATTACCGGGCTATATGTTTGCCGGTACGGGTTTCTGGGATACCTTCAGAGCGTTGTATCCTTTCTTAAACTTGATGTATCCATCCATCAACAAAGAGATGCAGGAAGGTTTGATCAACGACTACAAAGAAGGCGGCTGGTTGCCAGAATGGAGCAGCCCGGGTTATGCCGATATTATGGTGGGCAACAACTCGGCTTCGGTAGTGTCTGATGCCTATGCTAAAGGCCTGCGAGGTTATGACATTAACAAGCTTTACGAAGCCTTAATCCACGGTGCTAATAATGAAGGGCCGATCTCTGCGGTTGGCCGTTACGGTGTGAAATACTACAACGAGTTGGGTTATGTACCTTACGATGTTAAGATAGATGAAAACGCTGCCCGTACCATCGAATACGCTTATGATGATTTTGCCATTTACCAGTTAGGCAAAGCGCTACATCGCCCAAAAGAAGAAACCGATCTGTATAAAAACCGTGCGCTGAACTACAAAAACCTGTTCGACCCACAAACAGGTTTGATGCGTGGCAAAAATAAAGATGGTAGCTGGGAAACACCCTTCAGTCCATTTAAATGGGGTGATGCCTTTACCGAGGGTAACAGCTGGCACTACTCATGGGGCGTTTTGCATGACATGAACGGCCTGATTAAACTAATGGGTGGTAAAGAGAAATTCGCCAATAAATTGGATTCTGTATTCCTGCTTCCACCTGTATTTGATGATAGCTACTATGGCGAAGTGATCCACGAGATCCGCGAAATGCAGATCATGAACATGGGCCAATACGCACATGGTAACCAGCCGATACAGCACATGATATACCTGTACAACTATGCAGGCCTGCCATGGAAAACCCAATACTGGGCACGTGAAGTCATGAATCGCTTATATAAAGCAACACCAGATGGTTATTGCGGTGATGAGGATAACGGCCAAACTTCGGCCTGGTATGTATTCTCGGCACTAGGGTTCTACCCGGTTTGCCCGGCGGTTGATCAGTATGTGCTTGGTGCCCCGTTGTTCAAAAAAATAACGCTGAGCTTAGAGAATGGCAAAACGGTAGTTATCAATGCGCCGGCCAACAGCGCAACCAATAAGTACGTGAATGCTATGCAGTATAATGGCAAACCTTACGATCTGAATTGGTTAAGCCATAGCGGCTTAATGCAGGGCGCTGTTATCAACTTCGATATGTCGGCACAGCCAAATAAAACAAGGGGAACTAAGGAAACATCTGTGCCTTATTCTATGTCGCTACAAGGCGATAAATAATATTTATCTATAAATATCTGGCGCCATGAACTAGATGTTTATGGCGCTTTTTTATAATTCTAAATTAAGCACCTCAAATACTAGCGCCAATACGTTAAATAATTTTACTTGCACTACAATTATTATCTTATTTTCGCCATTACTAAAATATATATCTAATATGTCAAAGCTGTTATCTACTATCCTACCCCTCTGTCTGCTGGCGGCAGTATCATGCCAGTCTAAACCGGTTGAAAAAACTGCAAGCACCAAAACTTCAAATACTACTTCTATAAGTAAGTTGGTAGCATCTGGTCCGGTGGCTTCGGCATCTGTTATTATGGGCCGCAAGCAAGTGCCTGTTTTATGTTACCACCAGATTCGCGACTGGAAGCCTACCGACTCAAAAACTGCTAAAGATTATATTATCCCTATCGCTGCATTTAAAGAACACATGAAAATGCTGGCCGATAGCGGTTACCATACCATATTGCCAGATCAGCTTTATGCTTACCTGGCTAACGGCGCAGCTTTACCAAGCAAGCCAATTATTTTAACTTTTGACGATACTGATTTAGATCAGTTTACCATTGCCCGCCCGGAAATGAAAAAATACGGCTTTAAAGGTGTATTTTTTATCATGACGGTATCACTTGGTCGCCCACACTATATGAGCAAAGAGCAGGTTAAACAACTGTCTGACGAGGGTAACATCATAGGCAGCCATACCTGGGATCACCATAACTTCAAAAAATTTGCAGGTAAGGACTGGGAAACCCAGTTAGATAAACCAACCAAAAAACTGGAAGAAATTACCGGTAAAAAGATCGACTATTTCGCATATCCATTTGGTTTATGGAACGAGCAAAATTTACCTGAACTGCACAAACGTGGTTTTAAAATCGCTTTCCAGTTAGCTGATAAACGCGATGCTAACGATCCGTTAATGACTGTTAGACGTATCCTTGACAGCGGTTACTGGAGTACAAAAACTTTAAGCAATAGTATTAAGCATAGCTTTTAGTGAGCGGTGAGTGGTTGATTAAGTGAGTGGTTCTGCTTTTAGAACTTATTCAATTCAATCACATAATCAACCATCTAACTAAAAAAAAGAAAAGCCGATCATATTGATCGGCTTTTCTTTTTTTAAAGGTTTTCTCCCGCAGGCCCCTGCCCTTTGTTGGACGAGTTGGTGATCGGTTGCTCGGCAGATGAATTAGTTACCGGCTTTTCTGTTGATGGCCCCGGGTCGCCATTATCGTTATCTGGCGTTACCGTTTTTACAAGTGGCCCATCAGAATTATCTTGTGTGCCTGGTTCGTTGCCTTTGGCTAAGGCTGCATCGTCTTTATTTTCGTTAAGCGTATCATCGCTTTTATCGGTACTATCGTAATTGGCCACATCCTTATTTCTTGGATCGGTTTTTAAATCGTCGCTTATCATAATCTTGTTTTTATAGGTGAATTAATATTATTCTGAAATCCATTTTACGGCTTCATCCAGTTCAGTTAGTGCAAAGCCCTTTGATTTGCCCGGTATAAAAAATCGGAACAGATCGCTGAACCATTCCACGCCTTTCTGATCGCTCACAATGGCAATCTTATTCCATTTTGTAAAGTTTTTGATGCCAGTTTTTATATCATTCCACCAGGCACCTGCTGTAAAATTTTGCACATCGGTTTCAAGCACAAGCAGATAGTTTATTTCGCCTTGCTTTTTAACCAGTTCGTCAATACGTGGAATTAGCACCTTGTCCAGATCTTCTTTTGTTACCTCGCCAATGGCATGTATACCCACAACATGTGGCGGTAAATCATTTATAAATTGAAGCATGTTCTTAGTTTAATTACGCTAATACAACGCATCAATAAGTAATGTGTTTGCCATAATTAAACCTGTCGGTTATTTAATTAACTCAATGTTAAAAATACTTACAAATTAATTACCGCTCTATCGCTTATCTTTGCAGCAATGTTTAATAACCGCGCAGATTATAGCCAACTCATTAAAACCGAGGCCCAAAACCTGGGCTTTTTGTTTTGTGGTATAGCTAAAGCTGAGTTTTTAGAACAGGAAGCACCGCGGTTGGAAAACTGGTTACAAAAAGGCATGCATGGCGAAATGGCCTATATGGAAAACTATTTCGATAAACGCCTCGACCCTCGCTTGCTGGTGGATAGTGCCAAATCAGTCATCTCTTTGGGTTTAAATTATTATTCTGACAATCAACAACTCGACCCCCTGGCTCCCAAAATTTCTAAGTACGCTTTCGGGGCCGATTACCATACAGTAATTAAAGATAAGCTGAAGCAGCTGCTTGCCATTATTAACGAAAAGATAGGCGAAGTTGGCGGCCGTGCATTTGTAGATTCGGCACCGGTGCTCGATAAAGCCTGGGCAAAGAAAGCAGGTTTGGGTTGGATAGGTAAAAACTCGAATTTGATCAACAAAAAGACAGGTTCGTTCTTCTTTTTGGCGGAGTTGATTGTTGACATTGAACTGGAATACGACATTGAGCCCACCGCCGACCATTGCGGCACCTGTACCCGCTGTATAGATGCCTGCCCTACCGAAGCCATTGTAGCCCCGCAAGTTGTTAATGGCAGCCGTTGCATCTCTTACCTCACCATCGAACTAAAAAACGAAATACCGGCCGAATTTAAAGGCAAAATGGATGGCTGGATGTTTGGCTGCGACATTTGCCAGGATGTTTGCCCCTGGAATAAATTTTCTTTATTGCATCAGGAACAATCCT
>CAHJXH010000050.1 GCA_903644075.1 Sphingobacteriaceae bacterium
CCGATCTTGGTACCTCCCCAGTTGCAGCCGTATTAGATTATCCCGAAAAAGTCACTCAACCCGGGCTCAATTTATTATGTACACCCGGCAGCGATATAGAGAGTACAACGGCTGAAGTTGCCGCCGGAGCCAACATCATTTTATTTACAACCGGGTTGGGTACCCCCACCGGTAACCCTATAGCACCGGTGGTGAAAATTTCGACCAATACCCGGCTTTATCAAAAAATGCCGGATATTATTGACATCAATTGCGGCACTATCATCGAGGGTGAAGAAACCATTGCAGAGGCGGCAACACGTATGCTGGATTATGTGATTGACCTGGCCAGTGGTAATATAAAAACCAAGGCAGAAAAACTGGGCCAGGATGATTTTATACCATGGAAAAGAGGCGTTTCACTTTAAAAAATAAAGATGTTTAGTTTAAAAAATAAATCGGTTATTGTAACCGGCGGAGGTAGCGGAATTGGTAAAGCTATTGCAACGCTTTTTGCAAAGCAGGAAGCCATTGTGCATATTCTTGAATTAAACCTGGATGCCGCCGTGCAGGTGGCTGATGAACTCAAAGAGGTAGGATTAGCTGCTTACGCCTACCAGGCCGATGTGAGCAAACAGCAGCAAATCAAGCAATTAATTAATAACATTGGCCGGGTAGATATCCTGGTGAATAATGCAGGAATAGCGCATGTTGGTAGTGTAGAGAATACTTCGGAAACGGATTTTGACAGGGTGTATAACGTAAATGTAAAAGGCGCTTACAATATGCTGCATGCAGTAGTGCCTGTAATGGTGGCCAACGGCGGCGGTGTTATTTTAAACATGGCATCTATCGCATCATCGGTGGGTATTACAGACAGGTTTGCCTACTCGATGAGCAAGGGCGCTATACATGCCATGTCTATGTCTGTAGCGCGCGATTATTTGCACAGTAATATCAGGTGTAACAGCATCTCGCCGGCAAGGGTACATACCCCTTTTGTTGATGGCTTTATCGCAAAAAACTATCCCGGCAAAGAGGATGAAATTTTTGAGAAGCTATCCAAAAGTCAGCCAATTGGGCGAATGGGAAAGCCTGAAGAAGTAGCTCATCTTGCCTTATATTTATGCGCTGACGAATCTTCATTTATTACCGGTAATGATTACCCTATTGACGGAGGGTTTATTAATCTTAATAATTAAAAACTATATGTTAAAGAAATTTATCCTGATCGCTTTACTACTAAAAGCAACAGCTACTTTAGCGCAAAGCGCAAACACTTATCAGCCAACAGCCGAAAATTTGGCCGCACGCCAAAAATTTCAGGACATGAAATTTGGCTTATTTATCCACTGGGGCATTTACAGCGAGCTTGGCGATGGTGAATGGGTGATGAACCTCAAACACATCCCCTACGATAATTATAAAAGGCTTGCAGACTTCTTCTATCCTCAGGCATTTAACGCACACGAGTGGGTGCAATTTGCTAAAAATGCCGGGATGAAATACATTACCATCACCGCCCGCCATCATGATGGCTTTAGCATGTTTGGGACCAAGGCATCGCCCTATAATATTGTTGACGCAACGCCTTATCATAAAGATCCGCTGATGGAGCTCGCTCAGGAGTGCCAGAAAGAGGGCATCGAACTCCATTTCTATTACTCCCTGTTAGATTGGGGCCGTAAAGATTATGCTTTTGGCAGCCCTATTGTAGATGGCAAACCCGTTAAAGGCGACTGGGATAGCTATATCAACTTTATGAAAGCCCAGCTTACCGAACTGATCACCAAGTATCCGGGCGTTAAAGGGATTTGGTTTGATGGCGATTGGGAACGCAGCGATGTTAACTGGCATTACGACGAAATTTACGGGTTGATACACAAGCTTAATCCAGCCATTATGGTTGGCAATAACCACCACATGGAACCTAAACCGGGCGAAGATTTCCAGATGTTTGAAAAGGATTTGCCAGGCGAAAACAATACCGGCTTTAGTGGTAAATCAAAAATTGGCACCCTGCCGCTCGAAACCTGTGAGACCATTAACAATAGCTGGGGCTTTAATATAAATGATAGAAGCTTTAAATCGTCTAAGCAGATCATCAATTACCTGGTAAATGCATCGGGCCGTAATGCCAATTTTTTACTCAACATCGGGCCAATGCCTAACGGTAAAATACAGTCAGAATTTACCGATACCATGACCCTTGTAGGTAACTGGATCAAAAATAACGGACAAAGCATTTACGGCACCAGGGGCAGCGGTATAGCACCACAGCCATGGGGCGTGGTTACGCAAAAAGATAAGCAATTGTATGTGCATGTACTAACCATGCCACAACAACCCTACATCTTTATTCCGGGCATTAAAGTTAATGTTAAGGCGGCTTCACTGCTTAATGATAATACAGCAGTTAAGTATAAACAACAGCCCGAAGGCTTATTCATATACCTGAATACAGTTAAGGCAGATGCATACGATACGATAATAAAACTGACGATTTAAAGAATAACAATATGAAATTAATAAGATTTGGTGAGGCTGGAAAAGAAAAGCCGGGAGTGATTATTGATGATATTAAATATGATGCAGCTGCCTTTGGCGAAGATTATACCGAAGCATTTTTTGAAAACAATGGACTGGTTCGCTTAGCAGAATTTGTTAAAAACAATAAACTTAGTGTAATAGCAGATAACATCCGCCTGGGCAGCCCAATTGTCAGACCATCAAAAATTGTATGTATCGGCCTAAACTATGCCGACCATGCCAAGGAAACTAATGCGCCGCTACCATCAGAGCCGATTATCTTCATGAAAAGTACTACTTCATTGGTTGGGCCTAACGATGCAATTATGATCCCCAAAAACTCTGTTAAAACAGATTGGGAAGTAGAACTTGCCGTGGTGATTGGTAAAAAAGCATCATATGTAGATGAAGCCGAAGCAGCCGGTTATATAGCCGGGTATGTATTACACAATGACGTATCTGAACGCGAATTTCAATTGGAGCGTAACGGTACCTGGGATAAAGGTAAAGGCTGCGATACCTTCGCCCCGCTTGGTCCCTTTTTAGCCACGGCTGATGAAATTGGCGATGTAGATAATTTGAACCTGTGGCTAACCGTTAACGGCAAAAAAATGCAGCAAGGCACTACATCAAATTTCATCTTTAAAGTACCTTATTTAATTGCTTATGTAAGCCAGTTTATGACTTTGTTACCGGGCGATGTTATCTCGACCGGCACACCCGCAGGTGTAGGCTTGGGTTTTAACCCACCGGTTTACTTAAAAGAAGGTGATTTGGTTGAGTTGGGTATAGATGGTTTAGGCTCGTCGAGGCAAGCCGTAATTGCTTATGCAAAAAATTGATTCACATCAACACTTCTGGATCTACCATCCGGTTAAAGACGGTTGGATAACGGCCGAGATGGCTGTTATCCAATGTGACTTTTTACCTGCTAATGTATATTCGTTAATGGAACAGAACGAGGTTTCGGGCTGCATAGCGGTACAAGCCGACCAATCGGAACAAGAAACCACGTTTCTGTTGGATATGGCTGCGAAAAGCCCATTTATCAAAGGCATAGTAGGTTGGGTTGATTTACGGGCAGATGATATTGAGGAGCGGTTAAAGTTCTTTAGTGGCTACCCCTTAATTAAAGGATTTCGCCATATCGTAGAAGCAGAGGCTGATCTGAATTTTTTACTGGATGAGAAGTTTAAAAGAGGAATATCGCTATTGGCCAAATATCACTTTACTTATGATTTACTGGTGCGAACCGGGCATTTACCTACAGCAATTCAACTCGTTAAACAATTTCCAGATCAGCGTTTTGTGATCGATCATTTGGCTAAGCCTAATATCAGGCTAAATCAACTGGCCGACTGGGAAATCGCACTCGAATCAATCGCACAATATCCAAATGTATATTGCAAGGTGTCTGGTTTTTGCACTGAGGCAGATTGGCAAAATTGGGAAGCCGAAGATATAACACCGTATTTGGATGTGGTATTTAAGCTTTTCGGAACAGACCGCGTAATGTTTGGATCAGACTGGCCGGTATGCCTGCTGGCAGGCGGATATCAAAAAACGGTGCAGGTATTGGAGGCTTATATAGTGCAATATCCTCTACCCGATCAACAAAATTTTTGGGCTGATAATGCGAAAGTATTTTACCGCATTTCCAATTAATAAAGCATAACCAAAATGGATTTACAAATAAGAGATAAAGTAATTATTGTTACCGGCGGTGCACGGGGAATTGGTAAAGGTATATCAGTTCTGCTGGCAAACGAGGGTGCTATTGCAGTCATTATCAGCCGTACCGCCGCCGAAAGCATTAAAACTGTTAATGAAATTGAATTGGCGGGTGCTAAAGCTTTTCAGATAGAAGCAGATCTCTCAGACCCTACCGCTTGCGAAATGGCTGTAAAAGCAGTAATTGATCAATTTGGGCGTATAGACGGCCTTGTTAATAACGCCGGTGAAAATGATGGTGTTGGGCTGCAAAACGGCAATTACGAAAAGTTTATGCAATCCATTCATAAAAACCTGGTTCATTACTATCTTATGGCCCATTTTGCCTTACCAGAGTTAATTAAATCGCAGGGCAGTATATTAAATATCAGTTCTAAAACAGCTGAAACCGGCCAGGGCGGTACATCGGCTTATGCAGCATCAAATGGAGGCCGCAACGCACTCACAAGAGAATGGGCGGTAGAATTGTTACCCCACAACATCAGGGTTAATGCCGTTGTTGTGGCCGAATGCTGGACACCGTTATATGAAAGGTGGTTGAACACCATTGAAAACCCTGAAGAGAAATTAAAATCAATCGTCGACAAAATCCCTTTGGGCAAACGGATGACAACCGTGGAAGAAATTGCTAACATGGCCGTCTTTTTATTATCGCCTTTATCAAGCCATACCACCGGACAAATTATTTATGTTGATGGCGGCTACGTACACCTCGACCGCTCTATTACCTGATCAATTGCGAATTATATGACCGTTGGATTATTTGTGCCCTGCTATATCAACCAATTTTACCCTAACGCCGCAATAGCAACCCTGCAATTGCTGGAGAAGCTTGGTGTTAAGGTAGAATATCCTCTTAACCAAACCTGTTGCGGGCAACCAATGGCTAATTCGGGATACGAACATTTAGCCGAAGGCTGCAGTAAACTATTTACAGAAAACTTTGCTGGCTACGATTATATTGTTTCGCCGTCTGGTAGCTGTGGTTTGCATATTAAAGAACATTTGCACGCTGGTGATTCGCCCGAGGCAGCAAAAAAGGTTCGTAAATCCATTTATGAGCTCACCGAATTTCTGACTGATATATTAAATGTAGAAGCGCTTGACGCTACATTCCCTCACCGGGTTGGTTTGCACCAAAGCTGCCACGGCCAACGTGGGTTAAAACTTTCGCAAATGAGCGAACTTACTGCGCCACCATTCTCAAAACCAGAAAAGCTCTTAAAAATGGTTAAAGGAATTGAGCTGGTTGAATTAACCCGCAAGGATGAATGCTGCGGTTTTGGAGGTACATTTTGTGTTACCGAAGAAGCCATCTCTGTTAAAATGGGAAAGGATCGCATAGCAGACCATATTAGTCACCAGGCAGAATATATTACTTCGCCTGATATGTCGTGCCTGATGCACATGGAAGGTTTATTGAATAGGCAGAAGAGTAGTGTTAAGGTACTTCATATTGCCGAGATCCTGAATGGTAAATAATTTAAACGGTAATTCATGAGCACGCAAAAGAACCACGCAGAACTTTCGGAAATCTTTAATAAAGACGAAGACCGTGTAAACTGGCACGATGAAACCTTATGGTGGGTTAGGCAAAAACGGGATAAGGCAAGCCATGCCATTCCAGATTGGGAACTTCTGCGTGAGATGGCATCGCAAATTAAGAACAACGTATTGTCTGAGCTGGATACCTACCTTATCCAGTTTGAAGCCAAAGCCACAGAAAATGGCATCAAAGTGCATTGGGCTGCCGATGCTGCAGAACATAACCAGATTGTTAAAGATATTCTCGACAAAAATGGCGTCAAACAAATGGTTAAGAGCAAATCTATGCTTACCGAGGAGTGTCATCTTAACCATTACCTGGAAGAACACGGTATCGACGTAATAGACTCTGACCTCGGCGAGCGTATTGTGCAGCTGGCTAAAGAGCCGCCAAGCCATATCGTACTACCTTGCATCCATAAAAAGAAAGAAGAAATTGGCGATCTGTTTCATATACATTTAGGCACCGAGGCCGGGATGTCAGATCCGCAGGTACTCACCGAAACTGCACGCCTGCATCTGCGCGAAGTATTTTTAACGCGTAAAGCAGCGCTTACCGGCGTTAACTTTGCCGTAGCAGAAACCGGCGAATTTGTAGTTTGCACCAACGAAGGCAATGCCGATATGGGTGCCCACCTAGCCGATGTGCATATTGCCAGCATGGGGATTGAAAAACTGATTCCCGAGCGTAAACATTTGGGCGTATTTTTGAGGCTGCTTACCCGCAGTGCTACCGGGCAGCCAATAACCACTTATTCCAGCCATTTTAAACGGCCGAGAAAAGGCCAGGAAATGCACATTATTTTGGTTGATAATGGCCGGAGCACACAACTGGGCAGACCCGATTTCCGCAACTCGTTAAAATGCATCAGATGCGGGGCTTGTATGAATACCTGCCCTGTGTACCGCCGAAGCGGCGGTCATAGCTACCATACGGCTATTGCCGGGCCAATCGGCTCAATACTGGCACCCAACCTGGATATGAAAGATTATGCCGATCTGCCATTTGCGTCAACCCTTTGTGGCTCTTGCACTAATGTTTGTCCCGTTAAAATTGATATCCACGATCAGCTTTACAAATGGCGGCAGGTAATTGTTAAGGAAGGTTATGGCGACAAAAAGAAGGCTGCAGGAATGCATGCGATGGACTGGACATTAGCTTCGCCATCGTTATTTAATCTTGCAGGTAAAGCTGGCAGATGGACATTAAAGCATGCACCTTTTGCTGTAAATAACTCTATGAATCCCTGGTACAAACATCGAGACATGCCAAAGCCTCCTGCACAATCTTTTACAGAATGGTTTAAAACTAATCGACCTCAATAAACATGAGCAGCAGAGCAGACATTTTATCGCGCATAGCCAAAAACAAACCACAATATATCGCGGCACCAGATATTAGTGCATTTGGTAATAAACATTCTTCGAACGCTAACTTAGATCAGTTTTGTGCAGTAGCAACGGGGATTGGAGCTACAATTATTTTTATCAATAATTTGTCAGAGATAAAAACCTATATCAGGAACCAGATCACCAACAACAAACGCATAATTTCATCTATTCCCGAACTAATTGGATTGGCAGAAGATGGTACTTTGGTACAAGCCATACCTCATAAGCTGGAAGATGTAGAACTAGCTATTATTTGTGCAGAATTTGGGGTTGCAGAAAATGGCGCACTGTGGGTTACAGAAACACAAATGGGTACACGCATATTACCTTTTATTACGCAGCATCTGGCAATTGTTGTCAATGCGAATGATATTGTAGGCGATATGCACGCATCATACATTCGCACAGCAGGCAGCGATCACAATTTTGCGGCATTTATAGCAGGCCCATCTAAAACAGCAGACATCGAACAATCGCTTGTTCTGGGAGCCCACGGTTCGCGGAGTTTAGTTGTATTTGTACTCAATATGGATATTTGTGATGAATCAGATCGCCCGGTTTTATGAAGACAAGTGATTTGACAAAGTTTAATTGATTACCTGCCAAACAGGTGCAATATTAAAAGACTATAGTTGTTGGGCTACTGCCCCAAGCCTGATTAACGTAAACATTAAAATAGCTGTTAGGGCTGGTATTGAATATCTTACCGGTGAGAGTGGTTTTTTGATTAGCAGATACTTTAACGTTTGTAATGGTCTTTGTAGCGATTGTAACTCCTGCTGCGTCAGATACCGTTAGCTTAACTGTCATAGGAGTTGCTGTGTTCAGCAAATAAATACTGTTATTATAATTTTTTTTGCCTGCATCTGTGGGTGCTATAATAAACGACCCTATTAAATGTCCACTCACACCGCCGCTTCCGCCCGGGGCATTTGCACTGAACTTATAGTAAGTATTTTCTGTAGCGACATCATAGGTAAGCGTACTTGCATTGGCGGGCATAGCATCTTCAATATTAAACAACAATTGCCCTACGATGCGATTTACGGTAATAGTTTGCAAAACATTATTGCTGGTAACTATTAACTGGCCTTTGTATAAAAAAGTATCGTTCATTACTGTGCTACCACTTACCGGATATAACGTTGCTGTCGACAAAGGGTCAGCCGGATAAGCGGTCGGAAAATCTGTTGTTGTTTGCGCATCGTAGAATTGGTACATTTTTTTGACGAGCTTATCCTACGACAAGAACAGGGAAAATCGCTGTAAATCAGCACAAAATCATCAATTTTCAGCTCCGCAAATGTGAATCTTTCCGGCATGTTGAATTTTACTACGGCATACAGTAGTTTTCTCAATGAACTAACTATATAGCCATAAAAAATATCGTCAGGCAACCATTGTAACCTTACCTTCGTATTTTATTTAGACAAAGACTAAATAAAACTTAAACTTTACAATGATAAAAGTTCTACTCGCTGATAATCAACCGCTCACACATTTAGGAATAACCCATTCGTTAGCTAACGTAGCTGATATAATTATTACCGGCCAGGCCAGTAATATCACAGAATTAGAAGAACAAATTTTAGGTTCCAAACCAGATATTATAATAATTGAGCCCCATTACAATCAATTGCTCAGCCTTAACAACCTGCTTTACATTCGCAGCCAATACGCAGTACGTATTTTGGTAATTTCCAATAACAGGCAAAGAGCAGAAATAATGGAGGTGATTAATTCGGGAATTAAAAATTACATTAGTAAGGAAGCAAGCCACGATGACCTGATCAGTGCTATTTATTCCACAGCCAGGGATGAGCATTATTTTTGTTCCAATATTTTGCGTGTACTTGCCGAAAATCAACTGCCCGAAAAAAGTATAGAAGGTGTACATCTTTTATCGGCACGCGAAACCGAAATTATCTACCTGATAGCTGATGGATTACCTAATAAAGATATTGCCGATAAACTTTTTCTAAGCGTACATACCGTAAAAACACATCGCAAAAACATTATTAAGAAGCTGGGTATCAACTTTAAAAATGCATCCGAACTTATATTATTAGTTAGCTACCTAAGCGATATTCTTATTTAGACTAATTATAAATATACCCACTTCGCGGTATTGCCAGGCACAGCAGCTAGCTCTAATTTCGTCTCCTGAAAACATAACAACACAAACTCGGTCATGAAAAAGAACTTTACCAAGCTATGCCTGCTATCGGCAATTGCCTTATCTGCAGCAAGTTGCTCAAAAGACAACAAAACAGATGATGCTGTACCTGTTTACACAGTACCAACTACTTACAATTTCACCAACGCCAATTTTGCCGATGCTACCACCCGTTTAGGTATGCTTGTTGAAATACAAAACGTAGAAAAAGTTGCTACTACAGGCCAAGTAAACAGTGCATCAGCCAAAAATATGTTTACCAATACGGGGGCACCTTTTGTAACCGCAGCCTATAACACTTCAGGTATCCAGGTAAAAGATCAGGGCGTTGCTTTATATCAAACTGATGTTCCAAGATTTATCGATAGTTTAACAGCTGTTAGCCAAACCGGTAAAGTAGCCAGCCGTGGCGTTGCCGGTGTGGGTACAAGCTCGGCCAACGCCGCCACTAAATATGCCTTAACTGCAAACGGGATGAACTATGCCCAAGTATTTAATAAAGCTTCAATGGGTGGTTTAATAACCTATCAAATTGTTAACACCATGGCTGCTGTTAATGCAGGCACCATTGATAATACTACGGTAACTAACGGCAGCACAGCACTTGAGCATGCCTGGGATATTGCTTTTGGTTACTGGGGCGTGCCTATCGACTTCCCTACCAATAAAACCGGCGCTAAATTTTGGGGTAGCTACAGCACCCAGGTTGATTCGGGTTATCATGCCAATACCATCCTTATGAATGCATTTTTGAAAGGCCGTGCGGCTATTAGCGCTAAAGATAAAAATACCATCCAGTCGCAGGCAACCATCATCCTGCAAACTATGGAAAAATTAACCGGCGCTGCTGCTTTACAGGAAGTTAAGGAGGTTAAAGAATCTATAAACGATAACATTGCCCGTAATAGCCGCTTGTCTGAGTGCTATGGTTTTGTTTACTCATTAAAATACAATCCTAAAAAGACAATTACTGATGCCCAGATTGATACAATCCTGGCTTTGTTCCCTAAGAATTTCTACGATCTGACATTAGATCAATTGAATGCCATTCGCGATGCAGTTTCTAAACAATATGGTTTTGATGCTGTAAAAGACATTCTGTAAACCTTTACACCTACCTATTAAATACATTTTAACCTTACCATCCGCACTAACTGTGCGGGTGGTTTTATAATAAAAAGACATGAAACGTAAATACCTTTATACCGCGTTAATCGCTGTTTCGACATTTATACTGGTGCAATCGTGCTCAAAATCTGGCGGCAGCGATAAACCCACAGATCCGGTTGTAAACGGGTTCGATCGTAAAACTATGCTGACTAATATCAGCACCAATATCATCATCCCGTCCTATACAGCGTACCAGGGGGCTGTTGTAAATTTAGATGCAGCGGTTACTGCATTTAATACTGCGCCAGATGCTACTAAACTTACCGCCTTGCAAGCCGCGTTTAAAACAGCTTATCAATTATGGCAATCGGCCTCTGAGTTTGATTTTGGCCCCGCCGAACAAGCTAACCTGCGTGTAAACACCAACACCTATCCTACCGATGTTAACCAGATAACCAGTAACATTAGCTCAGGCACTTACAATCCTGCATTGCTGGCCAATCTTTCGGCCAAAGGCTTACCTGCTATGGATTACCTTTTATTTGGTACCGGTACCGATAATAATGCTATTCTACTACAATACACAACAGATGCACAGGCGGCTAAAAGAAAAACTTACCTGGCCACTTTATCTACCGAGCTAAAAACTAATATCACCACAGTTTTAACTGCCTGGAACGGTGGCTACAAAACAACTTTTATTAATGCCGATGGTACGGATACAGGCAGTTCAGTTGGTTTGCTAATTAACCAGCTGGTATATGATTATGAGATTCTGAAGAACTATGAGGTCGGTATCCCAGCCGGTGTACAATCAATGGGTACTACATTCCCAACCAAGGTACAGGCATATTATTCAAAAATTTCGGCGCAGCTGGCATCGCTGCATTTGCAAGCTGTACAGAACCTTTATTTAGGTAAAAGTGCGCAAGGCGATGGCTCGGGGCTTGATGATTATTTGGTACAAGCGAAGGCTAAATACACCGATGGTAGTTCACTAAATGATGTAATTAAAGCCCAATTTGCAACAGCAACTACTAAAGTGCAGGCATTAACAGATCCATTGTCGGTGCAAATTACAACTAACACAAGCGTGGTTACCGCAGCTTACACCGAACTGCAAAAACTAACCGTTTTGTTAAAAACAGACCTGCCATCATCACTGGGCGTACTGATCACCTTTGGCGATAACGACGGAGACTAACGATGTTAGATAAGATAAGAAAGCAGTTTAGCTATTTTTTCAATAAACCAACGCATATTGCCTCCCTTGCTGTGTTACGCATAGCATTCGGGAGCATTATGCTGGTTAGCACCGTCCGTTTTATATTAAAGGGATGGGTTACGGCATTTTATATTAAGCCGCAATTCCATTTTACATTTTACGGGTTCGATTGGGTAAAAGCACCCGGTGTTATAGGTATATGGGTACTGTTTACGCTCCTTGCTTTATCTGCCATACTCATCATTATCGGGCTTTCCTATAGGTTAGCTATTACTGCTTTTTTTCTGTGTTTTACTTACGTAGAACTCATTGATAAAACCACTTATCTAAACCATTACTATTTTGTAAGCGTAATTGCTTTTTTGTTGATGCTGGTACCTGCGCATCGTTATTTCTCTGTTGATACATGGCGTAAGCCGTCATTATCAGTAACACATGTGCCGGGCTGGGCTATCAATATATTTAAGCTGCAACTTGTACTTGTATATTTTTTTGCGGGTATCTCTAAAATAACTTACGACTGGTTAATTGCCGCCATGCCGCTTAAAATATGGTTACCGGCTTGCAGTAATCTCCCAATAATTGGAGGCCTGATCACTCAAAACTGGGTAGCGTACGTATTTAGCTGGATTGGGATGCTATTTGATTTGCTGATAGGCTTCTTTTTGCTAAGTAATAAAACACGCAGACCGGCCTATTTAATGGTGATCATTTTCCATGTGGTAACCGGCTGGTTTTTCAAAATCGGGATGTTCCCTTACATCATGATCTTCGTTACTACGGTATTCTTTTCTGCAGAAACACATTTGAAGATTATCGGCTTTTTTAAAAAGCTATTTTTTATCACACCTCAAGTTGGCGAGTCTCAACGCACTTTTCAACCTACAAAAAATATTTCTAGTTTGATTTCGGTCGTACTAATCCTGCATTTCACTTTACAGCTATTATTACCGTTCCGTTACCTGCTTTACCCGGGCGAACTTTACTGGACCGAAGAAGGCTACCGTTTCTCGTGGCGGGTAATGCTGATGGAGAAAGGTGGCACCGCTTTCTTTCATGTTAAAGATCCGGCAACAGGCAGGCAATCAGAAATTATCAATTCGCAATACCTTACTCAGTTTCAGGAAGCACAAATGGCTACACAGCCAGATATGATATTGCAGTATGCTCATTTCCTGGCGCACGAGTACGAGAAAAAAGGCATTAAAAACCCAATTATTACCACCAATAGTTATGTAACGCTAAACGGCAGCGGCACGCAGCTCTACATCGATAGCACAGTAAATCTTGCAACCCAGCAGGAAACCTTTGGTCACAAAAAATGGATACTTCCATTTCATAAAAAATATTAATGAAAAGAATTTTTACACTCAGTTGCCTCCTCATCATATTTGCCATATCTAAAGTATCGGCACAAACCTATACGCTGTCGGGTAAGGTAAAAACAGCTTCTGGTAATGCGGTTAATGCTTCGGTTGCATTACAAAACACCAATTATATTACCATTTGCGATGAAGACGGTAATTACCAATTAAAAAACATTAAACCGGGCGAATACACATTGCAGGTATCTTCGGTTGGCTTTCAGGTTATCAACCGCGAATTAAAAATAACGGGCAACCAAACCATCAACCTAACTTTAACCGAAACCGTAAAACAGCTCGATGATGTTAACATACAAGCCGGCAAAGAAAAAACCTTCGGCGTAACCCGCTTAAAAGCAGTTGAAGGCACCACCATTAATGCCGGTAAAAAAAGCGAAGTTATTGTACTGAATGATGTTACAGCCAACACAGCAACCAATAATACCAGGCAGATCTACGCTAAAGTAGCCGGGTTGAATATCTGGGAAAACGATGGTGCGGGTATTCAGCTGGGCATAGGTGGCCGCGGGTTAAACCCAAACCGGGTAACCAATTTTAACACCCGCCAAAATGGGTATGATATGAGTGCCGATGCGCTTGGTTATCCAGAGAGCTACTACTCGCCTCCGGCAGAACTTACCGACCGTATCGAGATCCTCCGTGGCGCATCGTCCCTGCAATATGGAACCCAGTTTGGCGGCTTAATTAACTTCAAGCTTAAAGAGGGCCCATCTGATAAACCTATTGAAGTAACCTCGCGCGAAACTGCCGGATCATGGGGTTTCTTTAACACTACCAATAGTATTGGCGGTACGGTGGGTAAAGTCCAATACTATACCTTCTTTCAGCACAAACAAGGCGATGGCTGGAGGCCAAATTCGGACTATAATGTAAATACAGCTTATGCCGGTATTATCTACAAGGCCACCAATAAACTTTCCCTAACTTTTCAGTACACTTATATGGATTACCTGGCCCATCAGCCGGGAGGTTTAACTGATGCCGAATTTGCCACAGACCCGCATCAATCAGTACGGGCACGTAACTGGTTTAAGGTAAACTGGAATTTGGGTGCCGCTATTCTTGATTACCAGATCACCGACAACTTGAAGTTTAATACACGCTTCTTCGGCCTTTCTGCTGGTCGCGACGCTTTGGGCAACCTCGACTATATTAACCATATTGATAATGGCAGCGACCGTGATTTGTATAAAGACAAGTACAAAAACTATGGCAACGAAAGCCGCTTGCTTTATACTTATAAATTAGGCAACACAACACAGAGCTTATTAACCGGCGTTAGGTTTTACCATGGCGATACCCATCGCGAACAGGGTTTAGGTAACAATGGCTCAACCGGCAACCCATCTGATTTTGAATATAAGAGCTCTGATGCTTACGCTTATACCAACTATACGTTCCCCAATTATAACCTGGCTTTTTTTGCCGAAAACATCTTCAGGGTCACACCTAAATTCAGCATTATACCAGGGGTTCGTTTCGAAGACATTATTACCAAAGCCGATGGCGATTATAACAACTATGTGCTTGATCAGGCCGGGAATATGATATTTCTGCAACCCGAGCACGAGGTACGGGATCATAACCGGCATTTTCTTATCGGTGGTATTGGGTTCAGCTATTTCCAAAACCAGGCCATGCAGCTATATGCCAACATTTCGCAGAACTATCGGGCTATCAACTTTAGCGACATCAACTCAGCTAACAAAAACATCCAGGTTGATCCAAACTTGCAGGACGAAACCGGTTACTCTGCCGATTTAGGTATGCGTGGTAATATCTCAGAAATCTTTAATTATGATGTAAGTGCATTTTATATTAATTACGATAACCGCATAGGCACCGTGCAGCGGTCGGATCCTATTACGTTTAATGTGTACAGGTACCGTACCAATATATCGCAATCGCGCAACCTGGGATTAGAGTCATTTGCTGAACTCGAGCTTTTGCATTTCATAAACCACGACCCATCAGCTACCAAAATATCGGTATTTACTAACCTCGCTTTAATTAACGCCCGTTATATAAACAGCAAAGAACCTGCCTACAACAACAATGAGGTGGAGTTAGCGCCAGATGTGATTTTTAAAACAGGTTTATCCTTTAAGCGCAAAAGGCTTTCGGCCAGTTATCAGTTAGCCTATACGAGCCAGCAGTTTGCAGATGCCACCAACGCTACCTTTACCGCCAATGCTATTGATGGCATTATCCCGGCTTACACAGTAATGGATCTTTCTGCTGATTATAAGCTGAGCCGCATTTTCACCATTTCGGGATCAGTTAATAATCTAGCAGATAAAAGATACTTTACCCGCAGGGCTGATAGTTACCCAGGCCCGGGTATTATACCTGCGGACGCCCGGAGTATTTATTTAAGCTTGCAAATTAAACTTTAGACCGGCTGAATATAAACGAAAAGGCAGGTTTATGCTCATTATTCAGGAGGCTAGTAAGCCACAAAAAAGCAGGCAGTTGTACATTTGAAGTTTAGTGTCATATTGCCTTTAATTTAATTTCAGACTTCAAGCTTGCAAATAACCCGGCTTACTCATTCCGTAAACTCTTGACAGGGTTTGCCAATGCCGATCTCACTGACTGAAAACTAATGGTAGCAAAAGCGATCAGGATGGCAATGCCACTGGCTGTTGCAAACATCCATAACTGAATATGGATGCGGTAAGCAAAACCTTGCAGCCATGTTTGCATTGCCCACCATGCCAATGGCGAAGCAATAATTGCAGCGATGATTACCAGTTTGATTAAATCTTTCGACAACATGTTAACAATATTGATAACACTGGCACCCAGAATTTTACGGATACCTATTTCTTTATTTCGCTGCTGGGCAGTAAAAGTAACCAGCCCAAATAAACCTAAACAGGCAATACTGATAGCCAGAATGGTAAATATGAATAATAGGCTCCCCTGCTTTTGCTCCGACTGATAGTTACGGGCAAAATTTTGATCGAGGAAATGAAACTCGGGTTTATCGGTATCAAATGCATTGTAAGCCTCGGTAATTGCTTGCAGCGCCCCTTTCACGTTATTTTTATTGATGCGGATGTACAGGTTATCGGCATCTTTAGTTTCGGTAGGTTGCGACAATACCATAGGCGAAATTTGGTGCTGCAAGGAGTAAGTATTAAAATCTTTGATCACGCCTACAATAGTTTTAGAAATCACTACGCCATTATTTACATCCATACGAATGCTTTTCCCAACAGGATTTTTCCAACCCATTGCTTTAACCAATGTCTCATTTACAATAATGGCATCTGTTTTATCGGTCGGGATGTTGGGGTCGAAATTTCGGCCCTGTACAACTTTGATCTGCATGGTTGGGATAAAGTCTTCATCAACCTGCAGGTTCTGAACTAATTTAGTATCGGGTCCCGAATTGCCATTTACATCCACGTTAAAGTCGCGCGTACCGAGGTCGTTATTGCCAATAGGATTCCCTGCAACACCAACACTTTGTATCAGTGGGTTTTGGCGCATTTGTTGTTTAATAGCATCTACTTTTGCCCGTGTAGCTTTGTTATGGATGTGAAAAGTAAGCACCTGGTCTTTATTAAAGCCAAGGTCTTTGTTTAACACATAATGCAGCTGGCTATAAACAACACATGAGCCGGTGATCATCACCATGGTAATAACAAACTGAAACACCACCAGCGATTTACGGAACAGCACGGTTGACGACTGATTACCCAACTGCCCTTTCATAGCCGGGATAGTTTTAAACCCAGATAAGAATAAGGCCGGATAGATACCGCTTAAAGCCCCGGTAATAACAGCAAAAGCGGTAAATAAACTGACGGTTTGCCAGGTACCAAACTGCATCAGCACCAGAGACTTGCCCGATAGCTGATTGAAGAGTGGCAATACCAACTGCACTAGCACAACAGCCATACCTGTAGCCAACACAGCCAGCAGGATAGATTCTGAAAAGAACAACAACATTAACTGCCCCCTGCCCGAACCAATAACTTTGCGAACCCCAATTTCTTTTACCCGGATAGATGATCGCGCTGTAGCCAGGTTTACATAGTTAATAATGGCAATAGTCAATATGAGCAGGCCGATAACGGTAAATATGTAAACGTAAGTGATGCTGCCATTGGCAGTATCATAATCCAATTTAGAGTGCAGGTGGATATCGGTAACCGGCTGCAACTCCATTTTAAAATGGACGTTTGCCATGTCCTTTTTTAAATACTTATTATAAAATTCAGTGGTACGTGATTCTATTTTATGGTAATCGTCATGATTTTTCAATAGCACATAGGTGAATAGATCCACACTCCCCCATGTCTCTGTATAACCTGCATTGAACGACCGTAAAGCCGTAAATGTTAAATGAGAATTGGCAGGCACGTCATCAATAACACCCGAAACCATGTTGGGGTAATTATTTTCGAAATAAATGGTTTTGTTTAATGCATTCTCAGCATTGCCAAATATCCGGGTAGCCAGGCTTTTAGTAAGTACAATAGATTGCGGCTTTAACAAAGCAGTTTTAGCATCGCCGTATAAGAAATGATAGGTAAAAACATCGAAGATGGAATTATCAGCAAATACAACGCCTTCGGTATTCAATTCCTTATTGCCGTAAGAGATCCTTCCACTGGCGTCTTCATTAATCCGTACGGCACCCTCAACCTCTGGGAAATCGTTCTTCAGCGCAGCAGCGTAAGGAGCTGATGTTATCGCCAGATCAAACTTACCGCCATTCCAGGTACCGTGCTGGGTTACACGGAATATACGATCGGCTTTGGTGTTAAAACGATCGTAACTTAATTCGTCGGTTACATAAAGGGCAATTACCCAGAACGACGCTATACCAATAGCCAGGCCGAATACATTGATCAGCGAGAAAATCTTGTGTTTACTCAGGTTTCTCCAGGCGATTTTTAAATAGCTCTTTATCATGGCTGTAACAGTTTACAATTAAGGATGATAATACTATTAATATAGAAACCGTGCCAACCAATCAAAAAGCTTATAGTCAATGAGTTAATTGATGTTTAAACCTTCCCACTGTATCGTATCCGCACAGTTTTATGTATGTTAACGTTACAAGTAAAATTAACAATATTGGGCTGGCACACAAGCTATTGCAATGCATTAACAAATGCGTTTAGATTTTTTGCCCGCAAAACCGATATTTGCCGCATGCTAATTAGACTTGCCACCACTACCGATGTACCTGCTATAATGCAAATGATTACTAAAGTTGTACCCTTAATGCGTGCTGCAGGTAATTACCAGTGGGGCGACGATTATCCTAACCCACAGGTATTTAATAAGGATATTGAGCTAAGCCAGCTATGGGTAGCCGATATTGACGGAGCCATTGCTGGTGTAAGCGCCATAACCACCGACCAAGACCCGGAATATACTGATGCCGGATGGGATATTACCGAACCTGCTATTGTAACCCACCGCCTGGCCGTTAATCCCGATTACCAGGGCAAGGGCGTTGCCAAAGCGCTGATGCAGCAGGTTGAAGTTATGGCACAACAACGCGGCATTTGTATTTTACGGGTTGATACCAATAGCGAAAACCAGGCAACCCAAGCACTTTTCCCAAAGCTGGGTTATACTTTTAGCGGCGAAATTGGCTTGGCTAAACGCCCGGGGTTAAGATTTTTCTGCTACGAAAAACGCATTTAGTATTAAAAAGCCTATTTTTATAGTGTACCCCTGTTATTTAGTAATTATTTAAACGGGCTACCTATGATGACTTTTCTTAAAATCTCTGTTATACTTGCTTTCCTCATTATCCCGCTAACGGGTGGAAGAAGATCGGGAAGTAATCAGTCCCAGCATATACAGCAATCCTATATGCGGTCGCGCTATGCGGTAAACCGCAGGGGCGAGTTAGAAGATAGCGAGCGTAAAGAAGAAACGGCGAAAAGAAATAATCTGCTGCTATTTACACTTTCCAACCAATGCATTCCGGATAAATTGTTTACTTAAAAAAGTATCACTACATAGTAGCATCTGCTACTCGCTGCACGTAAAGGCTTATATATAAATATCAATTTTATGAAAAAGCTATTACAAAATTTAAAGGGATGGGCATACGTGACCGGGGTAGCCGTTATTGCGGCAGTGTCGATTTCATCCTGTGTAAAAAACAACAATGATTATTATGCCCCTCAACAACCGGTTGCCTTAATATCGGCCATCAATGCATCGCCTGATGCACAACCTGTTGATTTCTTTTTAGATCAGAACCGCACCGCAAATTATCCTATTGCCAATGGGGCCAGCCAGGATTATATCCGTGCTTTCACCGGCAAGCGCAACCTTATTTTTTATAATGGCGGCAATAAGATCATCTCAGACACGGCAACTTTAAAAGACAAAGCCTTGTATTCGGTTTTCTTAGCCAATTTGGTGAGCAAACCCGACCTGATTTTATTAACAGATACCATTAAACAACCGGCAACGGGTATGGCGGCTATCCGTTTTATCAACCTTAGTACTGATGCCCCTGCTGCCGATCTGGCCATTAAAGGTGGCAATGTGCTGGTAGCAAATAAAAGCTATAAGGGCTATTCTGGCTTTGTTACTTTACCGGTTAACGCTGCTTATAACTTTGAGATCCGCCAGGCAGGTACAAATACGGTGCTCGTTAGCTTAAGTAACATCAAGATAGTAAACGGGTTATATACCATCTGGCTGCAAGGCATCAATGCAGCTACAGACCAAACCAAGCTGAGTGCGCATATCCAGAACAATGTTTACTATTATTAATAATTGATCGATCTATCAGCAAATCATAAAACACAAAGGCAACCGAGAAATTGGTTGCCTTTTGTGTTTATTCAAACCTCCTCACTAATGTGATTCATTGGTATCCTGCATACCGTGCACACCCTGCCAGCCTTTCTTATTGCGCTTTATACCATGAGCATATTTTGACTCGAATTCATATTTTAAATCACTTTTAAAATTTTCGTATCAAGAAATTTACAAAACAATCCAACAAAAAAGTTTTGCACTTTATTTGCAAAAAGCCACTTTCTACAAATGATAAAAACCATCCCTACAATTAAATTATAACAGACTAATAATCAACTAATTTAAGCTTCCAAAAAATCACAGTAGCTACCAATAAATACTACTTATTTAATAGACTTTCACCCTTATACACGCAACTTTATTGCATACTTATTCGGTAATTTAATTGTAACATTTGAAATATATCATCCTATTCTTTGTTCATTTTATATACTATTGATAATTATTTAACAAATACATAACAAAAATGCATATGAACAACATTTACAATACTGTTATTTATACCCCTATGTGCATCAGCAAAATTAGCCCTACCCAAAGTTTTAATTACTGTTGTTACTCGTTTTTAAAATAACAATTCAAGATCAGGAGCTTCGCTACTATTTAACATTGCATTAAATAGCATTCCTTTTCCTTACAGCTAAGCATGGTAGTTTCAGACCGAAACCATACTTATGTTTAGCATTAAAGTGCACCTTTTTTATTAACTAATACTCAAACATGAAAAAACTATTACTATTAGTTTTGTGCCTTTTTATGATCTGTGTCACACAGGTTTACGCACAAACAATTACTGTAAATGGTACAGTAAGAGGCAAAGATGATGGCCTCCCGGTTCCAGGCGCCAGCGTAATCGTTAAGGGTACCAAAATAGGTACTGTTACCGATACTAACGGGCAATTTCACTTATCAAAAGTGCCTGGAGATGCAACTTTGATTTTCTCATTTTTAGGCTACAACACGCAAGAAGTTGCTGTTGCCAATAAAAATGTGGTAGACGTATCGCTTGTAATTAATTCACGCCAGTTAGGTGAAGTAGTTGTTAACGGTTACGGTTCACAAACACGCTCATCAACAACAGGCGCTATCGCACAAGTAAAGGCAGCAGACCTGGAAGACAAATCATTTACCTCAGTAGACCAGGCTTTACAAGGCCGTGTTGCCGGTTTACAATCGGTTAGCGCATCAGGTCAACCGGGTTCATTGTCAGAAATCAGGGTACGTGGTATCGGTTCAATCACGGCCGGTGCAAACCCGCTGTATGTAATTGACGGTATCATCATCAATTCTGGCGATTTATCAAGGTTTACAACTTCATCAAATGCGTTATCAGGTTTAAATCCAAATGATATCGAAACCATTAACGTTTTAAAAGACGCTTCAGCAACCGCTATCTATGGTTCACGCGCTGCAAACGGCGTTGTTATTATCACTACCAAACAAGGTAAAGCAGGTAAAACCAAGGTTACTTTCGATGCAGAATACGGGATTACCAAGCCAGGCGAAACACCTGATGCAGGTAAACCATTAAATACTGATCAGTGGAAAACATTGACCAGAGAAGGTTTATTAAATAACCCAACCTATGGTTTAACCCCAAACACTGTTGATGATTATATCAACAACACCTTAGGGGCAGGTAGTGGCGTTAACACCAACTGGTTAGATGTGGTACAACGTACCGGCAGACAACAGCAGTATAACCTGGGCATCAGCGGTGGTAATGACAACACACAATTCCACATTTCTGGTGGATACTTTAAACAAGATGGTACTGTAATCGCATCAGATTTCAACCGTTACTCTACCAGCTTCGACATCAAAACTAAGGTTAACGACAAATTATCATTTGCCACAACCTTTATTGTTGGCGAAACAGGCCAGCACTCTCCAAGCAATGGTGGTGCATATGCAAACCCTATAAGTGCAGCTTATGGTTTACTACCTTTCCTTAACCCGTACAATGCAGACGGATCATACAACATCGATCCATCTACATTCCCGGCTAATAACTTTAACCCGCTTTACAATGCTGAAAATAACAGCAGCACCCTACACCAATTAAAAGGTTTAGGTTCAGTTTCGGGCGAATACAAAATCCTGAATAACCTGAAGTTTACTTCTCGTATAGGTATTGATTACAATAACCTGGAAGAAGATACCTATTGGAACCCAACCTACGGTGATGGTGCCGGTTATGATGGCTTGTCTTCACGCTATTACACCCGTTATTTTAATTGGGTATGGACTAACATGATGGATTATCACTTAGATCTTAACCACGATAAAGTTTGGGTTGCTAACGTTAAAGCCGGTTACGAAGCCCAAAAATCACAGTACTATTATTCGAGCGTAACCACTACTGGTTTGCCTACTAATACAGCTGTTAATGTACCATCTAACGGTTCATCACCTTTAGAGGCTCTGGCATCAAACGAAGATTATACGATAGCTTCATTATTGTCATTAGCCGACATCTCTTACAAAGGTAAATATGTACTTTCTGGTAGCTTCCGTCGCGATGGTTCATCACGTTTCGGCTCTGATAACAGATATGGAGATTTTTGGTCAATCGGTGGTTCATGGAATGCGCAGGAAGAAGAGTTTATTAAACAAATAACCTGGATCAATACTTTAAAACTACGTACATCTTATGGTTTAACCGGTAACGCCAACATTGGCAACTATAACTGGAGAGCATTATACAGTTATGGTACAGGTACCGATGCTTCTGGTAACTCATACAACTTTAACTACAACGGCATGGGTGGCGATGGGCTTACATCTGTAGGCAACCAAAACCTGACATGGGAAACCAATAAACAATTTGATTTAGGTTTAGATCTGTCAGTATTTAAAGATCGCTTAAACTTCAGTTTCGATTACTATAACAGAAACGCAACTAACCTGCTATTAAATCAGCCGACTTCTTTAACCAGCGGTGTTAGCTCATTTACCAACAACGTTGGTTCTGTTAGAAACCGTGGTATAGAGGTATCTATCTCTGGTACCCCTGTAATTGCAGGCGATTTCAGATGGAATGCCGGTTTCAATATAGCACACAATGCTAACGAAATCACTGCGTTGGTAGATAACAAAGACATCACTGATGGTTCATTTATCAGACGGGTGGGTGACGATTTCCAAACTTACTACCTGCGCCAATGGGCTGGTGTTGACCCTGCAACAGGTAGCCCGCTTTGGTACACAGATGCAAGCAAAACCAAAACCACTACAAACTATAATGCAGCAGGCTTGGTAGCTGATAAATCTGCTACACCTAAAGTATTCGGAAGCTTTACATCTAATTTTATTTACAAGGGCTTTAGCTTAGATGGTATGCTTTACTACAACTTTGGTAACTATGTACAAGATCAGTGGGCTCGTTATACGCAAAGTGATGGTGCCAACACCTCATCAAACCGTACCCAGGCGCAATTGGATGCATGGACAACACCAGGTCAAATTACAAACGTACCAATCTACATTTATAATAACACCAACAACTCAAGCAGAGCATCAAGCCGCTTTCTGTACAAAGGTGATTATGTTCGCTTAAGGGAATTAACCCTGTCTTACTCATTACCAAAATCGGTATTACAGACTTTAAAAGTTGCCAATGTTAAGGTTTATGTAAGAGGTACTAACTTGTTAACCTGGATACGTGATAAAAATCTTCCTTTCGATCCTGAAGCCGGTATTACCAGCCAGGGCAACTACAATATCACAGTGCCAAAAATCTTTACAGCAGGCGTTAACGTAGCATTTTAATTTTAAGGAATTTCACAAATGAAAAATTTAAGAAACACATATATCATTACAGGAACCCTGGTAGCATCGTTGCTAATGGGCTCATGCAAGAAAGATTTTCTTGATCAGAAACCATACACCAGTGTTGCTGCCGGCGATGCCGTTAAAACCGCCGCTGATATGCAAATTGCTTTAACCGGCACCTATGCCGGCCTAAGAAGCACTAACCTTTTTGGCCGCACAATCCCTGTATTTGGTGATTTGCTTGCTGATAATGTTTTTGTATCTAATGCAAACTCAGGCCGCTATATTTCAGAAAACACATACTCTATTGTTATAAACGATAGTGATGTTTTGGGTATCTGGACAGATGCTTACAAGGCCATACTGGGCGCCAATAATATCATTGACGCCCCGCTCAGTGCAGGTACCGATGTTAATCAATATAAAGGCGAAGCATACGCAATCAGAGCTTTGGTTTATTTCGAACTGGTTAAAATTTATGGTAAATCATATACTGATGATCCTGCTTCACCAGGTGTACCATTAATATTGCATTACGATCCTAAAGCATTACCCAGCAGAAATAGCGTATCTGAAGTTTATACACAGATCCTGTCGGATTTGGAGCAGGCTTATTCATTAATGTCATCTTATAACGGCTCTGGCACTTTCTCTAAATATGCTGCACGTGCCTTAGAAGCTAAAGTTAATTTTTACAAAGGCGATTATCAGAAAGCAAGCGACCAGGCTAAAGAGGTAATTACCTCAAGCGGATTCTCATTGATCGGAAAATCTGATCTGGCTGGTTACTGGGCTGCTGCAACACCACATGATGCCGGCACCAAAGTAGAAACTATGTTCGAAGTAGTTTCTGATGCCATCAACAACAATAGTTACGATGAATTATCTAACATCTACGTACAAGGCGGCAGTTCTTATGGTGATTTATTAACTACCAAATCATTATACGATTCCTACTCATCAACAGATGCCCGTAAAGCTCTGATTTTGGTAGGTGAACGTCAAAAAACAGGTGGCGAAAACCCTGCTTATATTGTTAACAAGTACCCGGTAGTTTCTGGCGATTTTAACGACAAAAAAGTGATCCGCCTA
>CAHJXH010000051.1 GCA_903644075.1 Sphingobacteriaceae bacterium
TCTCATGGCTGGTGCATTAACAAAGGCTATTGGAGCAACCAGCTGGCTTATTTTAGTAAACGATACCGGGTGGTTACTATCGATTTGCCGGGCTTCGGTCAATCGGGAAAAAATAGATTGAAATGGGATGCCCGTACGTTTGGTGGCGATGTGAGTGCTGTTATCAGTCAGCTTCATTTAAAAAATGCAGTGTTGATCGGCCACTCCATGGCAGGCGATATTATTTTAGAAGCTGCCATCAATAATTCAAAACAAGTTATTGCACTGGTAGGAGTCGACAATTTTAAAAGTGTCGGCATCAGGCATGCGTCATCTGCAAAAGAAGATGCGGAATACGATAAAGCGATTGATAGCCTTCGGGATCATTTCACCATCATCGCCACAGACTATATTACCCATCAGCTATTTTTTAAAACCACACCCGATAGCATTAAACAAAGGGTGCTGCATGATGCCCTAACTTCCGACACCCTTATAGCAGCAGCATGTATGAAACGAGACACATTGAAAGAATCTGTTGAATTGCAGAAAACCGGCAAGACTTTATACCTTATTAACAGCGATGTTAGTCCAACCGCTATCACCGGTTTTCAGAAACTGGGCGTTCCCTATAAAGTGTACAATGTGCATGGCTCAGGGCATTACCCGATGGTTGAGCAGCCCGATGTATTCAATAAACAATTACAACTGGCACTCGCCAGTATGCACCATTAAACAATCTTAATACCGTACTTAACCAAAAGCCCTGCTATTCCCTGGGTCGAAAAACTGGCTTTTTTCAGAATGTTCAGCTCCGGGTCCATGGTATAGTTATAGGCGGTGGTGAAGTTTACCGAAGTCAAATCAGTGCGGCTAAAAACTGCATTTTCCAGGTTGGTATCATTGAATACAGATCCGTTTAGGTTGGCCTGGCTAAAGCTTACTTCCTTTAATGAGGAATGTGCAAAAGTGGTTTTCAGCATTTTTTTGCCCATAAATGAAGCATAATCCAAAATACAACCATCAAAGGCAACGCTAAACAGAAAATCCTGGCATTCGCTGAAATTTACGCCCAATATTTTACAGTTTTTAAATTCGGCGTTACTCAGGGTCGAGCCACTTAGTTTCATCATCGACAAATTGCAGCCCTCAAAAACGCAATCCATAAATTTGTTGTTCAAAAAACTACTGTTAGAGAAATCGCATTTTTTAAATGTACAGCTTTCAAACTCACGGCCTCTGATCAGCTTGTCAGCATAAGTTATATCTTCAAAAACCTTGTTGTCGTGTACTAAACCTTCCATGGGCCGCATTAAATTGAGATGCGCAAATGTAAGCAAAAGCACCGTTTATACAGCCTTAAAGGCATATGGAAGAGGCAAAAACCGCTTCGATAATAAACATTTAAAACCTGCTGATAATCAATTAATAAAAGGTATCTTTAAGCAAATACTTTTCTACTTAGGCATTCCGTTTTCTGATACGAAATATTTAAGCGTTAGCTCATACTTATTCAGACAAAAAATGGAAAGGCATAATTTCACCAGTTATTATCGTGTTTATAAAAACGATACCACAGTAACCGAAGTTTCCACCAACGATTTTATTCCCCTAACAACGCGGCATTTTAAAGCTGGCTTGGTTACCGGCCCGCCGGTTGATGTATTGTGCTCCATCCCATCTTATTATTTTTTACCTGTAGGCAACGCTATGTATTATGGCTATGCCACCAAAATAAAAGCAATGGAGATGGCCAAAGCGGGAGCAATAAAACACATTAATGTAATGCTGAAAGCCGGCCTAAGCCGAAATACAGAATTAATGCAATACCGGTGCGACCATTACACCGACCTCAATGTTACGCTTCGCGAAGCAAACATCAACACATTAGCAAATAAAAATTAATATCAAAAAATACACAATATGAGTAAAGATAAAGGAGGCAGAGAAGTTAAAAAAGCTGCTGCCACAGGACCAAAAAAAGCCGGATCTGATTATCAATCGGGCAAAAAATCGGTATCGCAAGATCTTACAACCCCTAAAAAGAAATAATGTCAAATCAAACAGTAGAATTTCAGGCTAAAATGTATGTGTACGATTTAAACAATTGTGCCAAAGAGTTCGGCTTTAAACCCGATGAAAACTGGGAACTAAGCTTAGCCAGCGCATCGGAAGCCAGTGACCTTGAAAAAAGATACTACCCAACTATTATTACCAAAGTACTACCAGAAATACTGGGCGAACTAATGCGTGTAGTAAAAGTAAAACTGATTGAAGCCAAAGCCGGTTTCGAACGTAAATTTGATAACGGCGACAATTCAGCAGGCCGCGATTTGCAATACCTGGTTGCATTTAACCCTAAAAGGGTACGTCCTTAACCGTACTTCCCGATCATTGATTTAAGCTTTACCTGCATTGCCGGGTATAAGCTTAACCACTGGTTTTAAACCGGTATAGTGAAAACTCAACTCTAAAAAACCGGAAGAAACAGCACAAACATACACAGCTTGGTATGTTTAATACATTCCACCACTTAGCCCGTATTTTAATAACAACAAAAGTTAAACGTTTGGTTAAGATTATTTTACCCTTTCAGGCTTGCCACCAATACAAATTTAACTAACACCGAATAGGTTTTTACATTACTTTTGTTTAGTCAACCACCTTTTCAATGCAGGCTAACAGAAACATTAAACGCATGGCTATCTGGGCTTTACTAACCAATATGCTCATATTAGTTGGCTTAGGCAATGGTACTGGTTTTATGATTATAGTTGAGGCTATTTTTATCCCCCTGATACTGAATGATAGCTTCTATTTTTCGTTAAGCGATACTTACGCACAACTACTGCCAACAGCGGCAATGCTTTCATTAATTGGGCAAATATTGTTAGGTATAAGCCTGTTCAGAAAAACCAAACTAAGCCAGGCATTGCTGGTAATTACCGGGTTATTATTTGCTTACGGCGGGCTGCTTTATTTAACCATTAATGCCGGGCAGGATAATGAATCGTTAACCGGATTGATTACCGCTGTGCCATTCGTGTGTGTATCTGTTTTAATTCTTTACACCACTATTAGCGGCTACGCTTACAAGATCGAAGAATTTTTGCAGGGTGGCGAAAAAAGCTATCACCTACCCGATTAAACTATAGGACGAGTATAGTTTTTGATGTAAATTGCTGAACCAATTCACATTACCTATGGACTCATTATCTAAATTATCACGCCGCGGTTTTATATTTAAAAGCGCATTGGGCGTTGGTGCCTTAACGCTGGGCTCAACCTTGTCGGCAATTGCCGAGGTTGCCGGTCAGCCGAAAAAGAAACTGGGCATTGCCCTGGTAGGTTTAGGTGGTTACAGCACCGGGCAATTAGCGCCTGCATTGCAGCAAACACAAAACTGTTACCTGGCGGGCATAGTAACCGGCACACCGCAAAAAGCAACAGACTGGGCACAGCGGTACAACATCCCGCAAAAAAACATTTATAACTACCAGAACTTTGATGAAATAGCCAAAAATCCGGATATCGATATTGTGTACATCGTACTACCGGTGTTTCTGCATAAAGAATATACCATCCGTGCGGCCAAAGCCGGCAAGCATGTAATATGTGAAAAGCCGATGGCCTTAAATGCGCACGATTGCGAAGAAATGATAGCGGCCTGTAAAAAAGCGAACCGCATGCTTTCCATTGGTTACCGCCTGCATTTCGAGCCACATACTATTGAAGTAATGCGCCTTGGGCAGAAACAGGTTTTCGGTAAACTAACAAATTTAGAAAACGCCAATGGCTTTACCTACCATGGCGACCCCAATGCCTGGCGTTTAAAGAAAGCATTAAGCGGTGGCGGTGGCTTAATGGATATGGGCATTTACGCCATACAAGGTGCACGCTATACTACAGGCATGGAACCCATTGCTGTAAAAGCCACACAAGAGAAAACCCGCCCCGATTTTTTTAAAGAAGTTGATGAAACGATATTCTGGGAGCTGGAGTTTCCGGGGGGATTAAAAACTAAGGGTAAATCGAGTTATAACAATAACTGGGGTTATTTAAAAGCTGAGGCCGAGCATGGCAAATTTGAACTGGAGCCGGCATATGGCTATGGCCCTATCCTTGGTAAAAGTTCTAATGGGGTGATCGATTTTCCGCAGATTAATCAACAGGCGGCACAAATGGACAACTTTGCTGAATGCGTTGCCACCGGTAAACCAACCCGGGTACCGGGCGAAGAGGGGTTAAAAGACATGCGCGTGGTTGATGCCATTTACCGCAGCCTTGTTTCAGGCAAACAAGAAAAAATCGCATAGGCTTATCGATAAATAATACCATTACAACCCTAACTAATACCAATATTACTGGTGATTTACGGGGTAGCTTTGTATTAAATCGAAAAATAAAGATGGAACAAAAATTCCCCCTGCCGCCTTTTACAGCCGAAACAGCAAAACAAAAAGTGCAACTGGCAGAAGATGCGTGGAACAGCAAAGACCCCAACAGGGTATCATTAGCTTACACCATTGATACCGAATGGCGCAACCGCTCGCAGTTTATTAATGGCCGCGAAGAGGTTGTTAAATTTTTAACCGAAAAATGGCAACGCGAACTTGACTATAAACTCAAAAAAGAGCTTTGGGCATTTACCGATAATAAAATTGCTGTACGGTTTGAGTACGAGTGGCATAATGCTGAAGGCCAATGGTTTCGTGCTTATGGTAATGAGAACTGGGAATTTGATGAAAACGGACTAATGAAAAAACGTTATGCCAGTATTAACGATGTAGAAATTAAGGCCGAAGACCGCAGGGTATAGCTATTATGACGAGTTTTTATTGATGTTTAATTAATACATTAGTAAGACATCATTTTAGCATCATGGCCTTAACCGTTCAGGTAAAACGAATTCAGATTGCCGAAACAAAATTTACCGAGTTAAGATATATTGAGGCTGCAAATTCTGGTCGGGGCGCCATACTTGTTTTGCCCGCGTTGGGGGTACCAGCCAATTATTATGATAGATTATTGAAGAGCCTTGCTAAAAACGGAAGATCATGCGGTACTATAGATTTTCAGGGACAAGGCAAAAGTTCGGTAGTAGTTAACAGGGGCACTAACTATGGTTATCATGAATTGTTGATTGAGGATATTCCGTCTGCAATAACCGAAATGGCGGCACTATTTAATGCGCCGGTTACTATCCTCGGGCATAGTTTAGGTGGGCAGCTTGGGTGTTTATACAGTAGTTTAAATGATCAGCGCGTATCGGGGTTAATACTTTGCACCACCTGCTCGGTTTATTATAAAATGTGGCCGGGTATGCAAAAAATCAGGGTGTTGTTAAGTACGCAGTTTGCACGGGCTTATGCACGTATAACAGGCTATTTTCCGGGAGCTAAATTTGGTTTTGGAGGCGACAGCTTTCAACGGCTTATTAATGATTGGGGCAGGCAGGCCCTAACGGGTAATTATAGTATTGAAAACAGCTCTATAAATTTTGAGCGGGAACTGCAAAAAGTAACCATACCCATACTGGCAATCCATTTAGATGTTGATTTTCTGGCTCCGCCGGCAGCTGTACATCATCTTTTAAACAAGTTGAAGATGGCCGATAAAAGCATTGTGTGTATAGATAATTCTGGTTTAACCCACTTTAGCTGGGCGCGGCATCCTGATATCTTTATTGATAAAATCGAAACCTGGTACGGTAACGTTAACTAACATAATTACTTACTTCAATTAAATTCAGATCAGGATCACGAAAATAAATCGATATAATTTTGCCGGTTGCGCCCGTACGTTCAACCTGGCTTTCAATTAGCTTTATACTTTTGCCTATTAACTCTTCTTGCACTTCGGCAATTGGTGTATCTGTAATAAAACAAAGATCAGCCGAACCCGGTGTCGGCCGATCTGCTTTTGGATCTATCTCTTTACCTTTTAAGTGCAGGTTTATCTTTTGCTCACCAAATTTTAAAGCCTTGCGTTTATCGCCGAATGTTTCAACCTGCATACCTAAAATGTTACTGTAAAACGCACAGGTAGCATCTACATCAGCAACCGTTAAAACTAAATGATCGAGCCTGTTAATCTTCATATATTCAATCAACAGTGCTTGTATGCCAAAGTTTAATTTACCTGGAAAATTTGAATCAGGTTACCACAGGTATCTTCAAACCGTACCAACGTAACGGGGCCAAATGCTGCGGGCTGGCCTTTAAAAACAACACCCAGGCTTTCCATCCTTTTGTATTCGGCTTCAATATCTGCAACTACAAAAGCATTTGCCGGGATGCCCGCATCAAACAATGCTTTCTGATAAACCTGCGCCGGTGCAAAAGCCATTGGCTCCAAAACCAATTCGGTACCATCCTCATTATCTGGCGATACTACGGTAAGCCACCGGTATTCACCCATCGGTATATCATGCTTCACAATAAAACCCAAAACCTTGGTGTAAAATTCCAGTGCTTTTTGCTGGTTTTGTACCATTACGGTACTCAATTGTATTTTCATAATTAGCTGTATTAATTGGTTTCTTTCTCCAGGTAATTTTTGATAGATGTGCCGATAATATAAGTCCACCCGGCCACGAAGTTCGATTTCGCAAAATCAGCAATCGGCGGAAATGTCTCCAGGCCTTCATGCGTTAATTTTAACCGGGTTTGCCCGCCTTCGGGTATCAGCTCAAAGGTCACAAATGAGTTTCCTTCATAGCCTTCATATCTCCAGCTATGGGTTAGTTTTTGGTTAGGCACTACTTCTGTTACGGTGCAAAGGTGCACAAATGTACGGCCCTCATTTCCGCCTGTAAAGCTAAATTCGAAACCCACTTCTGGCTTAAAGCCGGGGATATCGAAATACCATTGCTTCATATCGTCTGCATCGGTAATGGCTTTCCAAACCCTTTCAACAGGTGCATTTAGCACGCGTTCAATTACAAATGGTTCATGTTTCATCTCTTATTTTTTTGATGGTTTATGTGATTATTTTTTTCCAAAAAATTCTCAAGCGCATCTAACTTACCCGTCCAAAAAACCTGGTATTGCTCAATCCATTCGTTTACCTCACGTAGCTTTTGCAGCCGGGCTTCACAAAAACGTTCGCGGCCTTGTTGTTTAATGGTAATGAGGCCACACTCGGTCAGTATTTTTATGTGCCTGGATATAGCAGGGCGGCTAATATCAAAGTTATCGGCTACGGCATTCAGGTTTAAACGCTGATGCGCAATCATGTTAATAATCTCCCTGCGGGTAGGATCGGCAATAGCCTGAAATACGTCTCTTCTCATCTTAATCAATCAATAGGTAACCGAATAATTAAATATATAAGTAACCATTCGGTTACGCAAATAAATTCACACTATTTTCTGTTTTAAGGCTGTATAGCATCATTAAACAAAACTTGAGTATTATTGCATTGTACTATCGTTAACACCATGAGTATAAAAGTAGTGGCATTTGATGCCGATGATACCCTTTGGGTAAATGAGCCTTATTTCCGTAAAACAGAAGAACTTTTTTGCCAACTGCTGGAAGGCTATTTATCCCTTCACGACCTCGAACGCGAATTGATGCGCACCGAATTGGATAACCTGCCGCTTTATGGCTACGGCGTAAAAGGGTTCACGCTCTCTATGGTAGAAGCTGCTATCCGTATTACTTCGGGTACTTTGAGTGTAGAAATTATTGATAAGATTTTAGACCTCGGCAAAAGTTTACTGAACGAACCTATTGAACTATTGAACGGCGTAGAAGAGGTATTGGAAAGCCTGAAAGGTAAATACCGGCTTGTAGTTGCCACTAAAGGCGATTTGTTAGATCAGGAGCGTAAGCTGCGTAAATCAGGCCTCAGCAAATATTTTCATCATATCGAAATTATGTCTGAGAAGGACGATGCCAATTATCTAAAACTGATCCGCCATCTGGATATTAAACCCGAGGAATTGTTGATGGTAGGTAATTCGCTTAAATCGGATGTATTGCCGGTACTTAATATTGGTGGCTCGGCCATACATGTGCCTTATCATATTACCTGGGCGCATGAGCAAATTAACCACACTATTGAGCACGAAAAATTCCGTACGGTAGAGCATATCAGCATTATACTGGAGCACTTGTAATAGTTAATTTGTTGATAGGATTTAATAATCGATCGGCAAATTACTATCATTGCAAAGTCTACCAGTTTACTCGTGTTTATGAAAACCGTTCTTGTTCTGCTTGCAATCATGTCTTTGGGGCTTCATGGCATCGCCCAAAATAAACAACCCAACGTAATTATTATTATGATGGATGATATGGGTTACGGCGATACCGAGCCCTATGGTATGACGCAGATACCCACGCCCAGTTTTAACCGCTTAACGCGCGAGGGAACCCGTTTTACCCATTATAATGCCGCCCAACCTATCTGTACGGCCTCGCGCGCTGCCTTGCTTACGGGCTGCTACTCTAACCGCGTTGGCATGACCGGCGCCTTGTTACCGGGTGATAAAAGAGCGCTAAACCCAAATGAAGAAACTATTGCTGCCTTACTGAAAAACGCAGGCTACACCACCGGCATGTTCGGTAAATGGCATTTGGGTAATAAGGCACCTTACTGGCCTACACATTATGGGTTCGATACTTTTTATGGCATTCCGTATTCGCACGATATCTGGAACCGCGACAAAGACGGCAACCTGATCACCGATAAAAACAACATCCGTTATACCTGGCCACCGCTGCCACTAATAGAGGGCGACAGGGTGGTGGATTCGATCACATCAAAAGAAAAACTTTCTGAACTTGCTACGCACTTAACCGAGCGCTCTGTTCAATTCATCAAACAAAATAAAAACAAACCCTTCTTTTTGTACCTGGCGCATACTATGCCGCATGTACCACTTGCACCATCGGCAAGGTTTAAAGGCAAAAGTGAGTTGGGCGATTTTGGTGATGAAATTATGGAACTGAACTGGTCGATAGGTGAGATCTTAAAAACACTTGATGATGAGAAACTGACCAATAACACCATCGTTATTGTAACCAGCGATAATGGCCCCTGGTTAAACTATGGCGACCATGCCGGTTCATCGGGCGGGTTTCGCGAGGGCAAGTCCACCTCATGGGAGGGCGGCACCCGCGTTCCGTTATGGATTCGCTGGCCGGGGAAAGTAGAGGCCGGCGGTATCAACAGCATGCTGATGACCAATATGGATCTGCTGCCAAGTATAGTTGCAGCTACCGGCGCCAAACTACCTAAAAAGCCAATTGACGGCATTAACTTTTTACCGGTTTGGCTTGGCAAAGCCACTACCGATCCGCGCGAGGTTTTCTATTACTACTTCGGCAAAAACAACCTTGAGGACATCAGATACAAGCATTGGAAACTGGTATTGCCGCACCCATCGGCCACTTATTCGGCACTACATGGCAAAGGTGGCGAGGCCGGCAAAATAGGCCGCTTTGATGCACCGATGGCACTATATGACCTGGCACATGACCCTGGCGAATCGTACGACGTACAGCAAAACTATCCGGAAATTGTAAAGAAGATGCTGGAGTTGGCCGAACAAGCCCGCGATGATATGGGCGACGACCTTACCAACCGCGAAGGCAAAAACCGGCGAAAACCGGCTACTATTAATTAAAAGTATAATCAGCGTAAAACATTATGCCTTATTTCACATTTTATTTACTGGCAATTAAACAAACGGGCCAATTATCGTTTGGCTTATAACTTTTCAGCATAAAAAACGGTACAAGCACTAGTAATAACTATGCTGTAAAATTAAATACCTGAAAAATGAATGATCAGCAGCCGATACCAGCAAATGAAATGGAACGGATAATAACCTTATCCGATTTTGATCTGGACTACAGCAACATTTCCGACAATCTAAAAGATCTTACCAGGTTGGCAGCAAAGGTTGCCGGCACAGATATATCGCTCATTAACCTTATTGATTCTTTTACCCAATGGACCGTATCCAGCCATGGCCTCGAGCTTGATCAGATGCCAAGGGAAGAATCGGTATGCCAGTATACCATAGTTCAGCCGGAAGAATTTGAAGTGCCCGACCTGGCAGCCGACCAGCGGTTTAAAGATAAATTTTACGTTGCAGGCGAACTGGGCTTACGTTATTATTATGGTGTACCGCTACGTGCATCGGGGCAGCATATTGGGGCTTTATGCGTTTTAGATACTGCTAAACATCATTTAACGCCCGAAAAAGTTGAGTTATTAAAAATAATAGCTGATGAGATTGTTAACCGCTTGCAAACACTTAAAGTAATTGACAGCTTAAAAAGCCAGGTATCTGATATATCAGAAAACCAGCGGCGTGTTGCCCATGACATCCGCGGCCCACTGGGCGGCATTATAGGCCTGGCACAGATTATTAGTGAGCAGGGCGATGAAAATACCATGGAAGAGGTATTGGAGTTTATTAACCTGATACACAAAAGCGGCAAATCGATACTTGAGCTTGCTGATGAAATTTTAAGTGCCGATAAAGCCAAAGCCAAAAACAGCATTGAGCCGCTAAGCAGTTCTGATTATAACCTGGTTGTACTTAAAGACAAGCTTATAAAGCTATATGCGCCGCAGGCTGTCAACAAAAAAATTCAATTCAAAGTAAACATAACGCCCGAGACCGGCACTATCCCTTTTTCAAAAAACAAGTTGCTGCAAATTATAGGCAACCTTATATCTAACGCTATAAAGTTTACTCCTATAGAAGGCAGCGTAACTGTAAAGTTAAGCCTTAAACCAGATACCGACCATAATACATTAAACATCGAAATTGAAGATACCGGCGTTGGCATGGATCAACAGAAAATAACGCAGATACTGGACGGAAAAGGCGAATCAACCTCGGGCACCGGCGGCGAGCAGGGATATGGCTTTGGCTTTGCCCTTGTTAAGCACCTGGTTGATACGTTAAAGGGCAACATTAATATTGTATCAAATATGGGCAAAGGCACAGTAATAAGCTTGCTGCTACCTATGGTTAAGCCTAATTAACAGCTCTATTAAATTAAAGATTGATCAATTACATTATTTAATAACTGCACCTGTTGCGCCAGTATTTCGGTCTTATAACGCTTAATCTGTTGCTCATCCGTAAACTGCCGGGTTTGTATTTTGCCTTGCACATATACCAGCTGGCCTTTTTTTAGTAAAGTTTCATCCTCCACAAAATTCTCGGGGATTTTGATCTGATGCCACTCTACATGCTCAACCGAGGTACCGTTCTTTTTAATAAACTCGGTGGTAACCATGGGGAAGCATAACATTTTAGATTCACTGTTTGCCGAATGCCAGCGTGGTTCTTTACCAATATGTCCAACCAAAAAAACTTTATTAATTCCTGAGTTACTTAGCATTCGTTTTGTAGGTTAGGCTTAAAAAATGGCGTGGACATGGCGAGTTTTTCCATAAAGAAACTGATGTAGCGTTTTAAATCGCTGCTATCAATCTCAACCATAACCAGGGTTTCATCAAAACCTTCGGCCATTTGCATCGGCTCGTTTTTAATATTGAAATATTTGTCGACGGTGTTTGACAGCCGCTTTAAAAGCCGCTTGCTTTTTACCGGTATAAGGGTAATACTTTCGCTTTCAGTCTGCGTGTTAATGCCTGCAGTTTTTGATAAGCAGTATTCATAGCCTTCTATTATCAGAAAGTCTAATAAGATGGGGGTCAGTAAAGTTTTCAAAATGGCTATAATTAACAAGAGTAAAAGTAAGCTTGTTAAAAAATACCCTACCCGTATTAATACCCGCAACTGCAGCGTGGTAAATACTGGTTTTTATCGAAAGTTTAATTAATTGTCAGTATAGTTAAAAAAATGGGGGAATTTTGCTTCGGTTTTTTAAAAGAAAATTAACCGATTATACCATTAAGCAAAGCAAATCTGATGAGTGCTGCGGTGTTACGGGTGCCTGTTTTATCAATCATACTTTGGCGGTGCCCCTCTATCGTACGCTTGCTGGTGAAAAGTTTATCAGCAATTTCCTGGTTGGTAAAGCCCTCTGCAATTAAGGTGAGCACCTCGGTTTCGCGTTTAGAGAAATCAACATCAGAGCGGTTATCCAATATCATAATGTCGCGCCCATGTGAAAGCCTGTCTAATAAACGCATCGCCAATTCACTAAACAAGTAATTACCATCTGCATAAATATGCTTTATAGCAAATATCAATTCATCAGGGCTGGTGTTTTTAAGCAAGTAGCCGCTCGCCCCGGCTTTAAATGCCTTGGCTACATAGCGCTCATGATCGAGCATGGTAAGCATAATAATTTTAGCGTTATGGCCCGCTTTTTTCAATTCAGCAATTAACTCGAGGCCGCTCAGCCCAGGCATATTTATATCGGCCAAAATAATATCTGCCTTAATACCCGAATTAAGTATAGCTAATACATCAGTACCGCTAACAGCTTCGCCTACAATTTTAAATTTGGGCTCTTTTTCTAGTAATGACCTAACCCCGTTTCGTACAATCTTATGGTCTTCTACTAAAATAATATCAATCATATTGATAGCTTAACAACATCATGGCCTGCGGGTTTGCCCTCAGCATCAAAGTATTGCAATTATTACATAATTAAAAAAGGTTATTACTGTTGCCAATAATAACCTTTTCCATAAGCAGAAGAAACTATGCTTAACTATTTTTTATAATAATACTTTCTATAACATTAACAACGTGCTCACATTTATCGGTTGCACGCTCAAGCGAAGCCAGGATTTCGCTGTATTTAATAACTTCTAACGCATCAGTTTCTGTATCGAGTAAGTGAGCAAGCGCCTTGTTGTGCACCTGATCTGCATAATGCTCCAACTGCTTTATGTTGGTGCAATATTCTGTAATAACATCTACGTTTTTAAGGTCGTTTAATGCCTCAACACATTTGGTAAGCAGGGTGCAACAATCAACAATAATACCGGCAAGCTCTTTAATTGGCGAGTTTACCTGGATGTTATAAAAGTTAATGCGTCGTGCTGCCACATCGATAAAATCTGATACCGCGTTTATTGATGAGGCCAGCGCATACATATCATCACGGCTAAATGGCGAAATAAAGGCCTTGCCCGATACCACCAGCACCTGGTGCTTAATACTATTGGCCTTTTCTTTTAACCTGCCAATATGGTTAAAGTTCATTTTCTGATCCTGCAGGTCATCAGATCCCGCAGCCTGGTAAAGCAATGCTGCCATATCATAGCTATTACTTGCAGCCTGGTTAAATAAGCCGTAAAATATCTGGTTATTATTAGGTAATGCCTGGCCGAATATGGACGTTTTCATCAAAATTATTTTATAGCTGTAATATAGCGAAACTATCAATGGTTGTTACCATGCCATCAATTTATACAATTGGGCACAATACACAATTCCGTGCAAAGAAACTTATAAATTTTAGGTTTCGCACAAATTTCACGTTAATCAATTGTTAAGTTAATGAGATTTATTAACGACTTGCTGAAGTAACACACGCTATATTTCGAAAATAAATATAGTATAGGTTACATTTTTTTATGCTTTGTGAAACCGACTGATAATATATCTGTTATGCCTTAACATATATAATTATACAACATCACTATTAAAAAACTTTTCGATTATGAAAACCTTAAAAGCATTAGTAGTCCCCGCATTGCTGAGCATGTTTTTTGTGCTTACCTCGGCAACAGACGCAGGTAAAGAAAACGAGCGGATCACGAAATCATCATCCGTATTGCATGATTTTGCTAAAATGAAAGAGAGTATCCCGGCAACTTTAATAAATCAGTCGCAAGCTGTAATTATTATACCCGATATGATTAATGCAGGTTTGGCCATTGGCGGTAAACGCGGTAAAGGCGTAGCTATGGTAAAATTAGGACCAGGTAAATGGAGTAACCCGGTATTTGTAACCTTTACAGGTGGTAGTTTTGGATTACAGGCAGGTGTACAATCGGTAGATCTGGTATTGGTATTTAAACACTCAGCTACCTTAACCAAAGCAAAAAGCGGCGATTTCACCATTGGCGGTGATATATCTGCAGCAGCCGGCCCGGTTGGCCGAAGCTCTACTGCAAGCACAGATGTTAAACTTGATGCCGAGGTATATTCTTACTCGCGCAGCAAAGGCTTATTCGCAGGGTTAAGCGTTAACGGTTCAAACATATCTATCGACAAAAGCGCTAATGCCAATTTTTATGGCCCAAATGCTTCTGACTCAAAGATGGTGTTTGCAACAGAGAAAAGCCCCTCTGAAAATGTGACAGGTTTAAAAACAGCACTAAAAGCTATGCAATAGAAAAACAGCTATTACATAAACCATATTTAGATCAGTAAAATTAAGATAGACTAAGTACGGTATAATTAAAAGAAAAAAGCACCAACCAAATAATAGGCTGGTGCTTTTTAATATTAATAACGACTTCCGCCGCCTCTGCTGTTACCACCTTTTGAACCGCCGCCGTAGCCACCGCTACCGCCGCTGTTGCCGCCACGGCTAAAGCCGCCGCCGCCACCACCACGGTTGCCGCCGCCGAAGCCGCCACCACCGCCGCCACGACGATCGCCGCCACCACCAGATTTACGCTCTTCAGCCTGGCTAACTGCGATACTTCTGCCGCTTACTTCGATACCATTTAAGCCATCAATAGCTTTTTGGGCGCTCTCGTCATCAGACATCTCAACAAAGCCAAAACCTTTGCTTCTGCCGGTTTCTCTGTCGATAATTAATTTTGCTGAGCTCACTTCGCCGTAAGCTTCAAATAGTTCTCTTAAATCTTCTTCCTTTAACTGGTAAGGCAGACTTCCTACAAAAATGTTCATTAATTCTAATTTAATACATGTGTGGCTTATTAAGCCTTTTTCCTTTAACGTGAAAAAAGTAACAATGTTTCTTTAATCCCTTGCAATATATAGATAAACTTTATAAAAAAGCAAAATATCAAAATTTAAACATTTTTTGATACGCCACTTATAAAACATATAGTGTTTATAACTGACTATGAGCGATTTACAATAAAAAACTATAATTTATTTCAGCATAAAAATTATCTTTTAAATTAAAAAAGGGCCTTAAATAAGGCCCTTTTTAGTATCATAAATTTGGCGTTAACACCTTTTATTGCCCAACATCATACTTAAGCGTAATTGTTGGCAACAGGGTAGCCGTATCAAGCGGTATCTGGTTTTTGGTTAAAACCGGGCTGCGCTTGTTATAATATGCCAAAAATGCTTTTGCTGCAGCTGCCTCGCCACCCGCAGGTGTATTAAAACTAACCGTAATTGGCAGTATAAAATCGTGCAGTTTCTCGCCATCCGGTACTATCCATTTATGGTTTGTTTTATTGAGCAGATCCGCAGCCGGCTGTGCCAGTGCAAAATCATCAGCATAATAAACAATCACTTTTTTGATATTGCCCTTTTGGTCGGCAGTGAACTTTAAGATCACCGTACCGGCAGCGTTTTGCTGCTTAATATCGGCAGATACTGCAAAATTGTTCTTAAAAAAGTCTGTCATTACCTGCTGCCCGCCCTGAAACGGGAAAGCAAGTTCTTTCTGTGCCATTGCCATGCCCGATATCATCACGGCAGCAATCAGCGTAAATAGTTTCTTCATTTAGTTAATCAACCTTTGGTTCACGTTTACTGCCATCGTACAACTCGTACTCCAGCAACCGGCAATCCAGTTTACCATTATAAAATTCAATACGGCGCTTAGCGCTTAATCCCACTTTTTTAGCCAGGTCTGGGTTTCCGGTAAAAACATAACCTTTATAGCCCAGGCACTTTTGCTTCAAGTAATCGCCAATGCGTTTGTAGGTAATTTCTAACTTGGTGTGCACACCAAGCCTTTCACCATATTCGGGGTTAAACATCACCACGCCCGGAGTTTCGGGTACTTCTGTGTCGGCAAAATCACAAACAGCAAATTCTATCAAATGTTCTACACCTGCAGTATTTGCGTTTTTGCGGGCAATATCAACAGCATCGTCTGATATATCTGTAGCGATAATTTTAAAATCCAATTGCTTAATAGCCTTATCTTTCAGGATACGGCGCTGTGCAAAAAACACCTGCTCATCATAACCCATAATGTGCATAAAGCCATAATTCATCCTGAAAAAGCCCGGGGTTTTTTCCGTCGCCATCAGTGCAGCTTCAATGGCTAATGTACCAGAACCGCACATGGGGTTAATAAAGGTGCTTTTTCTATCCCAGCCTGTAGCCATAATGGTACTTGAGGCCAAAGCTTCCAGCATGGGTGCCTTGCCTGGTATTTTACGATAGCTGTGTTTGGCAATGGTTTCGCCAGATGTATCGATAAAAATATCGGCCTTATCTTCCTGCCAGTACAGGTGAAAAACTGCCTTATTTTGGTCAGCGCCCGAATCTGGCCTGATGCCCTTGATCGATTTAATCCTGTCTACAATCGCATCTTTCACTTTTACGTTGGCAAAAAGCGGCGTGCGGATATGCTCGTTATTTACGTTTGACGTGATAGAGAAATAGCCCGAAAAATCGATCAGTTTTTCCCATTCTATGGTAACCAGATCCTCGTAAAGCGCCTGAGGGTCAGCAGCGGTAAAGCTTTTTAGCAGATATAAGATCTGGCTGGCGCATCTTAAATTAAGGTTTAGCGTAATACAATCGTTAACGGTGCCCAATAATTCGACCCCGGTTTGGAAGCTGCGCTTTATTTCAAAGCCTAATGCTTCTACTTCCTGCTGTAAATAAGGCGATAACCTTTTGTTGCAGGTAATGATGATTTTACTCTCTTCTTGAAAAACTTGCATGTGGAGGGCAAATTTATGAATTAAAAGTGTATGAATTTATTTGTTAAACATTAACTTTACATTTCAAATTTTGATACATGGATATTAAAGGAAAAGTACACGAAGTATCTGCAACAATGCAGGTTACAGACAGCCTTAAAAAAAGAGAGCTGATTTTAGAATATATTGAGAACCCACAGTACCCTGAGTATATCAAATTCGAGGCTATTCAGGATCGTTGCAACTTGTTAGACAGTGTTAAACCTGGCGACAATGTTGAGGTAGCTTTTAACTTAAAAGGCCGCCCGTGGACAGATAAAACAGGCAAAAAAACTTATTTTAACTCATTACAATTATGGAAAGTTACCCCGGTTGGCGGCGCTACAGGTGCAACCCCAGAGTATGCCCCACCAGTTGATTTGAGTGCAGCGCCAGATGATGACGACCTGCCATTCTAAGAATCTTTCAACCTAAATAATAAAAGTAAAGCCCTTTAAGAACGTCTTAAAGGGCTTTACTTTTATATAGATCTGCTTATATTACTCTTCTTTAAAAATTTGCTTCACTTCCATTTTACCGCTTTGCTTAATTTTTAAGTTATAAACACCGTTAAGCGGCAAAGCAAAGTTTTTGCTGAATGTACCTGTATTTGTTTTCTCACTCCATAAAAGCTTTCCTGCATTATCAAAAAACTCAATATCGGCAGTAGCCTTTGTTGGCAGGCTAAACATAATCAGAGTTTTACCAGATACAAAATCTGGCACTATTTTCAGGTCGCTGATGTTAAGGTCGGTTTTATCAATGCCGGCAATACCTTTTAAACGTACTCCTTTTGGCTCGGTAACCCTAAAACTTACGCCGGTTTCAACGCCATCATTATCAATATTAGTATATTCAAACTCCTGGGTATTACGGCGGCTAAAGTTTTCAATTGCCGGAGCGGGTGGGATCATAAACTCATCATTTCCACCATGGCCCGGGCCTCTGCGATCACCTCTTGCGCGATCATCGTTTCTAATCACCATAGAATCGCGTCTTATTATCCTTCTTACATGCAGTTGTTTATCTTGTGGCTGTACAACATAACCATTAGGTGTATGTACAATATTTAAATCGGTAACGCCTAAACCATCGGTTGCTACAACCGGGGCTGTATTGCCGCGCTGCTCATATCTGTATTCTTTATGTTGGCCCTTACTTTTACCGGTAATTTTGTTCAGGTCGCTCATGGCTTCCTGGCGTTGCGCCGGCGACATATCTTTAATGTTTTTGCCATTAATAACGGTATCGCCATTGGCTATGGTAATATCTATGTTCTTATTATCCTGTGCCATTACGGCTGCCGGCAAAATAAAGATGGCGGCAATGCCCACTGCGAAAATAAATTCGAAGCCGGGTTTGGTTGTCAATTTTTTGATATTCATGGGGTATTTTGTTTGAAATGGCTAAATTAATAAACTCCTTAACGTCAATATATTAATTATTGGTATCCAAATGTTAAATTTTGTTAAAGGATACCTATATCTACCATTTTGAAATAATTTTGTTTGTTCATGAAGAAAAGAAGTATAGGCATTATTACTGCGGTAATGGGATTTGCACTGTTGGGTGTAATGGCTATGCAATTGTATTTTCTGCGGCAATCGTACGTAATGCAGTCTCAGTTGTTTGACCGTTCGGTTAACGAGGTGTTAAACAATGTGGTGAATAAGGTTGCACGTATTGATGCCATGAATTTTATTAATGAGAAATACCGGGCGAATGATGAGCAGAACATGCGCCAGAAAAACCTGAGCCTCATTGTAAAAAGCATCCATAAAAGTACGCTCGATCATGTGCCGCTTGTATTGCCCGATAGTACCAACATCAAAAGAAAAAGAAGCCTTCGCCAAAAGAAAATTGCCCTGCTGCGCGATAGCTTAAAGCATATTATCCTGCGCAACCAACTCGATGACGAGGTATTTAACCTGGCCCAGGAGGGCTCTATCCATTTACGCATCGACGAGTTTACCGATGAATTTGGCGTAGTGCATCAAAGCATTTCGCCCGAGGTGATAAACCCGGGGAATAAGCCTATAGCCAGAAAATTGCAGGTGCTCAGAAAATATGATACGCTGCGATATAAGTATGATGATCCGCAATTTGGGCCTCAGGTGATGATCATCCCACAGATAAATCCGCTTTGGGAACGCGACCAGATGCGCAAGCAAAAGGAGCACCAGATTAGGATGGTGAAGAAAGCCCTGGTTACAGATTCTATCGAGAATGCCAAACAGGGGCAGGGACGGCCACGCCAGAACGTAATACAAAACCTGGCCGAAGAATATGAACGTTTAGGCCAGCCCTTAAACAAACGGATTGATTCGGTATGGATTGATTCGGTCCTGCGCCGCGAATTACATAACAAGGGTATTCCGTTGTCATTTAGCTATGAAGTTACCACGGCCCATAACGATTCGCTTATATTTTCGCGTGCGCTGAATACAATCGGCAAGCCCCAGTTTTTACCGGCCAGCACATACGAGACCGCCATTTTTGGCAAAGAGGTTATTAACGACCCCGGTAAAATCCGGATTACTTTTCCTCAGCGAGACTCCTTTTTGTTAAGCCGGATGACCTATACTATGGCAACCAGCGGCACGCTGATGCTGGTGCTCATTTTATGTTTTGCTTACACCATTTACACCATTCTGAAACAGAAGAAGATTTCGGAAATGAAAATGGATTTCATCAACAACATGACGCACGAGTTTAAAACCCCGGTATCAACCATTATGATAGCCAGTGAATCGCTGCGTGATTCTGAAATTGCGCAGGACACCAACAGGGTATCAAAACTGGCCGGTATCATTTATGAAGAAAACGCCCGTCTAGGCAGCCATATAGAGCGCGTGTTGAATATTGCGCGTATTGAAAAGAACGACTTTAAGCTCGATATAACTTCGGTTGATGTTAACGAAACCATTACCGATGTACTGGATAGCATGGAGCTGAAGCTGCAAAAATACAACGCGGAAACCATTTTACACCTCGAAGCTACCGATGCTATAATTACTGCGGATGAACTGCATTTCTCGAACGTTTTGTACAATTTGATTGATAATGCATTAAAGTACAGCAAGGATGCACCAAAAATTACCATTAGTACGTTAAACCGTAACGGGCAGGTGGTAATTAAAGTAACCGACGAAGGCATTGGCATGAGCCGCGACCAGCAGAACAAGATATTTGAGCAGTTTTACCGCGTACCTACCGGTAATTTGCACGATGTGAAAGGTTTTGGTTTGGGATTGAGCTATGTAAATACCATTGTTAAGCGCCTTAACGGAACCATTGGCGTTCGTTCCGAAAAAGATAAAGGATCGGAGTTTGAATTAAAATTTTCACTGGCCTGATAAAATAACATGAAAAAAATATTACTGGTTGAGGACGATCCAAACCTTGGTTTACTGCTGCAAGATTACCTGCAACTGAAAGGCAAATTTGATGTTATTTTATGCAAAGACGGCGATGAAGGCCTGCGCGCATTCACTAAAGACACTTACGATTTGTTGATACTGGATGTGATGATGCCCAAAAAGGATGGCTTTACGCTGGGCAAAGAGATCAGGAAAATCAACCAAACCGTTCCTATTATTTTCGCCACCGCCAAGGCCATGATTGAGGATAAAACCCAGGCCTTTAACCTCGGCGGCGACGATTATATTACCAAACCCTTCCGCATAGAAGAATTATTATTACGCATTAACGCTTTGCTGAAACGCGTTAACGGCGGCCTCGACACCAAAGAAGAAAACAAGCAAGCCCAGTTTACCATCGGCAAATACCAATTTGATTATACCCAGCAAATGATCACCGCCGACGGCCACCAGCAAAAACTATCCACCAAAGAAGCCGAACTGCTGCGCCTGCTTTGCCTCCACAAAAACGAAGTATTGACCCGCGAAGAAGCCCTGCTTAACATCTGGCACGATGACAACTATTTCAACGGCCGCAGCATGGATGTTTTCCTGAGCAAGCTCCGTAAGTTTTTAAAAGAAGACCCTTCGGTTGAGATCATCAACGTGCACGGGCGGGGGTATAAATTGTTGGTGAATTAGGATTGATTTCGGAGTTGATTACTCCTATTTGTCATTCTGAACGATAGTGAAGAACTGACCATAGGGAGCTCATTCATACAATGAAAATAACATCTCATTAATAATTTTCTTCGATTTGTATACGCCATTGTCTCGCGAAGACGATCTTTCGTTACACTCTGGATGACAAACTGTTATATCTCTACTCAATCTACTCCCCTATCTTTCAGTCTCCCAACCCTTTGTAACATTATTGTTAATAACCCTAACCAGTATATTGACGTTGAATTCGATATGTTTGTTTACTAAACAAACTATTGAAACATGAAGAAAAATTTACTCTTAACAACACTGTTATCAGCTTCGGTTTTTACCGCTGCTTTTGCACAGGAGGCTGTAGATCAGGCCGTAGTGCAAAAGATCCGTGAGGAGGGGTTAAACCACTCGCAGGTGATGAGAACCGCTTTTTATTTAACCGATGTATCCGGACCAAGATTGTCTGGTTCACCTGGCTTAAAGCATGCGCAGGATTGGGCTGTTGGCCAGCTTAAAACCTGGGGCATGGCCAATGTGGGCCTTGAGTCATGGGGTAAATTTGGTAAAGGCTGGGAGGTTGAGAAAAACTACGCAGCCATCACCGTACCGTATTACCACGCAATTATAGCTATCCCAAAAGCATGGACACCAAGTACAGCAGGCCCGATAAAAGGCGATGTTGTTTTAATTAAAGCAGATACCATTACAGACCTTGACCAATATAAAGGCAAACTGAAAGGCAAAATTGTAATTACTTATACCAAAACCCCGTTAACCCGCAGCACCAAACCAGACCTGAGCCGCTATACCGACGAAGAACTGGATAAAATGGCCGCAGCACAACCCGCAGCACCAGGTGGTGGGGGTCGCGGTGGCGCTAATAACCCCGCATTTGCAGCTATGCGCAAACTACGCGCACTACGTACTGCCATGAGCGAGTTTTTTGTACAAGAACAAGTTGGCTTAGTATTAAGCCAGGCTCGTGGTACCGATGGTACAGTGTTTACCACCAACGGCGCCTCATATGCCGAGGATGCTAAACCTGTTGCGCCCGAGCTGGAAACCAGCGGCGAAGATTACTTGCGCATTGTACGTTTACTGGATGGCGGCATTGCCGTACAAATGGAAGCCGATGTACAAACCAAATTCTTCGACAAAGACCTGAATGGTTATGATGTTGTTGCCGAGATACCTGGTACTGATAAAAAGCTGAAAGATCAGTTAGTGATTATCGGTGGTCACTTCGATTCATGGCATGGTGGTACCGGCGCTACAGATAATGCTGCCGGCAGCGCCGTGATGATGGAGGCTATGCGTATTTTAAAAACCATAGGTTTTAAACCAAAACGCACTATCCGCATGCTGCTTTGGAGCTCTGAGGAGCAAGGTTTGTTTGGTTCAAGAGGTTATGTGCTGAACCATTTCGGCGATCCTAAAACCATGCAGCTGAAACCAGAGCAGGCTAAAGTTTCTGCTTACTATAACTTAGATAACGGTACCGGTAAAATCCGTGGCGTATATCTGCAAGGTAACCAGGATATCGGCCCCATCTTTAAAACTTGGTTAGCGCCTTTTAAAGATTTAGGCGCAAGTACCGTAACCATCAGCAACACAGGTGGCACAGATCACCAGTCGTTTGATGCGGTTGGTATCCCGGGTTTCCAATTTATTCAGGAACCTATGGACTACAATACACGTACACACCACAGTAACCAGGATGTTTACGACCGTTTGGTTGAAGACGACCTGAAACAAGCAGCAACCATAGTTGCATCGTTTGTGTACAATACATCACAACGCCCGGATATGATGCCGCGCAAGGAGTTACCGAAACCTCCTCCAACACCTGCTAATTAATATCTATTGATACCTTTACTACGAAAACCCGGCCATGGCCGGGTTTTTTGTTTTGGCTTTTTACAGGTGTTCCGTTTTTTGAAAGCGGAACACTTTGGAACACCCGGAACACCCTGGCAAAAGTGCTAAAATCGTTGCTCTAACATCACAAAGGCCGTTTTAAACCCTAAATCACAAAATGACTTAAAAGTCCGGAACACCCCCATTTTTGTATCGTCCTGAAAATAGTTTACAAGTGATGTGAGACGTTGGACATTAAACATTCTTCACCTTAACGTTTTTATTTTACGTAAAACTTCTAACGTACAACGTTTAACCAATTTACATTCAAAGTAAATCCCTCATTATTCAGCAAAAAATCTATTTTAGCGGCAGATTTAAGCCTACTCAATTGAACACAAACCCCACTATAATAAAGATCTTACTTGTATCGTGCCTTTTCCTCTTTCTAATTAACAGTACTTATGCCCAAATAAGCACTTCTGATACATCCCGTACTTATACACGTGTAGAAAAAGTGGCCGAATTCCCGGGGGATTACAAGCCCTTGGCAAATACCTGGGCGACAATCTTAATTATCCGCAACAGGCTCGTGATAAAAAAATACAAGGCAAAGTGGTATTGGTTTTTATTGTTGAAACAGACGGCTCCTTATCTGACATAAAAGCTTTAAGCAGCCCGGATGAATCACTAACACAAGAAGCTATTCGTGTAGTTTCTGCCTCGCCCAAATGGATACCCGGCATACAAAACAGCAAAACTTTTAGGATGCAGTGCACACTACCAATTAGCTTTTCGTTATAAAATTAACCTATAAACACCCTTAAATCTCAGATCCTTATTTAAACCTTTATGCAATTCAAAATAACCCGAGTTATAGCCAAAATTTTGTTTGTACTATGCTTTTTTGCTTTACAAACCAACTTTAGTCTGGCTCAGACCACTTCTAAAGACACCTCAAAAATTTATTCAGCCGTCGAAAAGTCCGCTTCATTTCCAGGAGGACTTGATGCTTTTAGCAGTTTTTTGAACCAAATATACGTTATCCGAAAGAGGCACGCGAAAAGAATATCCATGGACGGGTAATACTTACCTTCGTTGTAGAGAAAAACGGTGCTCTTTCCGGCATATATTCTGTTTATAGCCCCGGTCCTTCCTTAACTCAGGAGGCCCTCCGTGTGATGCTGTTAACTCCAAATTGGGAACCCGGAGTTCAAAATGGAAAAGCGGTAAGGCAACAGTACACCGTACCAATTTATTTTTCCCTTGATGGGAAATAGAACATGAACTTTTTTAATCTGTTTAAAACCAATCTGTACAACATTTCTATTTAAAACATAGGCCTCTTATCTATGTCCTTAACCCGTTCATCTATACATAATCCCTATTCAGCGACACATCATTGTTACACAGTAGCGTTACAGGCAACTTTAGTTTGTATTTTAAACTATTGCCCTTGTAATGCTTATTTCTGTATCGCCCAAACACATCGCTGCTCTAACTTTCTTTACATTATTACTCATGTTTTCCGTTGGCCAGGTACATGCACAAAGCCTTGGCGACCCGGTAGTTAAAATCACTTTTGGATCAGGCACGGCAACAAGAGCAGGGGCTTTAGCAGCCGATTCGGGTTCTACAACCTACATTTATAGTGGCAGCGGAGAAATTGGCGAAAACTATTATACCATTACCAACCAGGTAAATACCAACGTACACGGAAGCTTTGTTACCAGTTACGACCACGATTACGAAACCAATGGCGGCCTTACAACCGGCTACATGATGGTGGTAAACGGCAATGTTACCGCAGGTACTGTTTTTACCCGTACGGTTACAGGCTTGTGCGGTAATACCCAATACCAGTTTGGGGTTTGGATTAAAAACGTACTAGCCACAAATGGGATATTACCTAACATGGTTTTTCACCTATACGCTGCCGATGGGGTTACAGAACTGGGCAGTGGCATACCAACAGGCGATGTACCCACCGGAAACGTATGGCACAATTACGTTGCAAATTTTACACTA
>CAHJXH010000052.1 GCA_903644075.1 Sphingobacteriaceae bacterium
GAGCCGGTACCTTCTACAATAAAAGCATAGTCGGACATGATGGGCAAATACGCCCCACCCGCCACGCAACTGCCCATAATTGCCGAAACCTGCACAATACCCATTGACGACATTTTGGCGTTATTGCGGAAGATGCGCCCAAAATGCTCTTTATCCGGGAAAACCTCATCCTGCATCGGCAAATACACACCCGCGCTATCAACAAGGTAAATAATGGGGATCTGGTTGTCCATCGCAATTTCCTGCGCACGCAGTATTTTCTTGGCCGTGATCGGGAACCAGGCACCGGCTTTCACCGTGGCATCGTTAGATACAATTACACACATGCGGCCTGCCACTTTACCTATCACAGTAACCACTCCACCACCGGGGCAACCGCCTTCGTCAGTATACATATTATCGCCCGCAAAGGCAGCAACTTCTAATTGCTCACTGTCCTTATCTACTAATAAATCAATCCTTTCGCGGGCGGTTAGCTTGCCTTTTTTCTGGTGGGCTTCAATTTTTTTTAATCCACCGCCAAGCTTAACATCACTTAACTTTTTTTCGAGGTTATTTAATAAATAATCCATTACCATGAATTTAAATACAGTATCCGTTTATAATAAAATATAGCGCAGGGGGCTCTAAATGGTCAATAAAATACTATGCATGCATAGCATTTGCACAAGTACGCAAATAATAATGAAGATTCAAAATGTGGGAAGAAATTTAATATGGATTGTCGGTTTAGGCTTAACGTTCACCGACAGTTTTACCTTACGTAAGCAAAGCTTACAATAGTACGAGTCACAAGTTATGCTGCGCTAAACTTGCGACAGCGAGAGTTCGGAAGATTTAAACAGGGAGTTATGCTGAGGCACTCTAAGCATGTGTGTTGGGAATCGCCGATCATGCATTGGTGGCGGAGATGGCATAAAGGCCTTTGCGCACATGCTTCGAGTGCCTCAGCATGACTCTTTCTTTCAGTCTGCGCCATTGTTGGTGACAACACCAAAATGGCGCAGCTAAATGTTCTTTTAATTACTCTACGTAATTATTAATGGTATCCGACGAGCGCATTTCGGCTTTTGATGGGTTTTCACCTGCATTACGTAATGCCCGGCGCTGATGCAGCAAATCCCAATATTGGTCGAGCTGAGATTTAACCTGGTGCAGTTCTTTAACATCTTCATCGGTTAAATTTTCTTTACCGTACAGGTCTTCTTCTCTCGCGGTTAATTTTTTGATGTGTGATAATACTGAATTATCTTCTCCCTGGTTTTCCATATAATTTGTGTTGATGTGCGTGTTTAAACTTTCTTGTAATTTACTATTTCATCCTTACATATTTTAGTTATATAAACCAATTCTTCTGCTGAGCCGTTGTTGATACTCTGAAAATTGAAAGAAGGGGTCGTGCTGAGGCACTCGAAGCATGTGTGTTGGAATCGCCAACTATGCATTAACGGTAAACATGGCGGAAAGGCCTTTGCACACATGGTCAATATTTTCTATTAATGACGAGTTTAATATTTGTCAACCTTACATTATATTTGAACGAACCTCTACAACCAATTTTATCTACCATTATGCAAAGGCGACATTTTATTAAAATCTCCGCAGTCACAACTGCAACCGTTTTATTAAGCAGGCTTACTTATGCTATATCAACCCAAACATCTGCCATAAATGCTCCCGATGAAGTGTGGGCACAATCTGGTGATGAATGGTTTAAGCTAAAATCAAGCAATGGTTCGGTATTTAGTCATCAAGATATCGAGGTCACCATCAAAACAAATGGCAATGCCAAAGGCGTATACGTTACCTCTACTAGCCAACAGTTAAACGCAGTCCGTTTAAAATGGAAACATCATATCAACACAAATAGTAAGTTTTTGGGCGATGCCTTCGAACGCTCGTACGGCGATCTGCAATGGATAACCAATCCATCAGACGTTAAAAATCCATGGTATGTATTAATATCAGACAATAAACAAACAGCCTGCTTTGGTGTAAAAACCGGCGCTAAAAGTATTTGCTGGTGGAATTTAAAGGCTGATAGTCTGGAATTAACTTTAGATACTCATTCGGGCGGCAATGGCGTAATGCTGGGCAATCGCACCTTGCATGCTGCCGATATTATTACCACCAGCAGCAAACCGGGCGAAAACGCTTTCCATACCGATCACCGTTTTTGTGGGATGATGTGCGAGCGTCCGCGTTTACCTAAACAGCCTATTTATGGTATAAACGATTGGTATTTTGCATACGGCAATAACAATTTCGACCTGATTAAAAAAACCACAGCCATGATGGCCGAGTTGGTTACCGATACTAATAACAAGCCATTTTCTGTTGTGGATGCGGGTTGGGCCACTTACTCGCCCTTATTACCAGGCGATGGCGGTTGGAACGATGATTTCTCGAAACCGAACGATAAGTTTAAAGACATGCACCTGTTGGGTGATGAAATTAAAAAACTGGGCATGCGCCCGGGATTATGGATGAGACCGCTGTGTGCAAGGCACGATGAAAAAGCCAGTTTATTAGCTCCGAAAATCCCCGGCAGGGATAATCCTAAAAACCCGGTGCTCGATCCTACCATCCCGGAAAACATCACCCGCATTAAACACAATTTTGAAGTTTACAGGCAATGGGGCTATGAGATGGTGAAACACGACTTTAGCACTTATGATATTACCGGCCGATGGGGTGTTAACATGAAAGATAGCATTACCGCACCCGGCTGGAACTTTAACGACCGCAGCAAAACCACCGCAGAAATTATCCTCGACCTATACCATGCCATCCGCGAAGCCGCCGGAGATAGTATTTACGTGATAGGCTGCAACACCATGAGCCACCTGAGCGCAGGTATATTTGAAATGTGCCGCATTGGCGATGATACCAGCGGCCACGAATGGGATCGCACACGCAAAATGGGCGTTAACACGCTGGCGTTCCGACTGCCGCAACATAATAAATTTTACGCGGTTGATGGCGATTGCGTTGGGCTTACAACTGATATATCCTGGGAACGCAATAAGCAATGGCTGCAATTACTGGCCGAAAGTGGTGCTCCGCTATTTATCTCAGCCCAACCCGAAGCCATTGGTGAAGCGCAGAGAGCAGCCATTAAGCATGCTTTTGCCCAGGCAGCCAAACAACAACCTTTAGGCGAACCATTAGACTGGATGGATAACATACAGCCTGAAAAGTGGAATCTGAATAATAGGGAGGTACATTTTAACTGGGCGTGATAAATACGCCCGGTTAAAATGTATCGGTTTAATGATCGTTAAGCGGCAGGCCTAAACGCTGGAAATCTTTCCAGTTGAGGTATTCGTCACCTTTGCGTTGTTCAACCATGGTAATGCAATCGTCAACCGGGCAAACCAGTTTGCACAGGTTACAGCCCACGCATTCTTCTTCTTTAATGCTGTACTTGTTGTAAGGCTTACCATAATCGAGCGCGATGGATTGGTGCGAAGTATCCTCGCAGGCAATATAGCATAGCCCGCAGTGGATGCATTTATCCTGGTTAATATTAGCAACAATGTGATAGTTAATGTCAAGGTCTTCCCAATTAGTTAAGGCTGGTACAGATTTACCGATAAAATCATTGAGCGTATTAAAGCCTTTATCTTCCATCCAGTAATTCAAGCCCTCACACATATCTTCCACAATCCGGAAACCATGTTTCATGGCCGCAGTACAAACCTGTACGTTCGATGCACCCAAGAGCATAAACTCAACCGCATCTTTCCAGGTGCTGATACCGCCTATGCCCGAGATAGGCACGCGTCGAGTAGTTTCATTCTGGGCAATCGTCGCCAGCATTTTCAAAGCAATAGGCTTAACCGCCGGACCGCAATAGCCGCCGAACGCCGATTTACCAGCCACATTAGGGTTCGGCACAAAAGTATCCAGATCGATGCCCGTTACAGATTGTATGGTATTGATGAGCGACAAGGCATTAGTACCTGCCTGTACCGAAGCCAAGCCTGTTGGTACTACCGAGTGCACATTAGGCGTTAACTTGGTGATCACCGGGATTTCGGCTATCTCCATTACCCATTCTACCACCATACGGGCAATCTCAGGGTCCTGCCCTACGGCCGCACCCATACCGCGCTCGGTCATCCCGTGTGGACAACCAAAGTTGAGCTCGAGGCCATGCGCACCCGTATCCTGTACTTTTTTAATGAGTTCGTGCCAGCTTTCGCGGCTATTATCAGCCATTAAGGAAATTATCATAGCACGATCGGGGAACTCTTTTAACACTTCTTTTATCTCGCGCAAGTTGATGTCTAAAGGCCTGTCAGAGATTAATTCAATATTATTAAAACCCATTACGCGGCTTCCGTGATAATCGACCGCCGAATAACGTGATGATACATTTTTTACCTGGGTACCCAGGGTTTTCCAAACCACACCTCCCCAACCGGCTTCGAAGGCGCGTAATACGTTGAGTTTTTTATCGGTGGGCGGTGCACTCGCTAACCAAAACGGATTGGGCGATTTAATACCTAAAAAGTTTGATGATATATCTGCCATGATCTTAGTATTGGTTTGTAATTACAGGTTCCTGAATATTTAAATAACTGATGATACCTTTGGCGCCGTCCTTACCGGCTTGCACGGCATCAACAACTTCTTTACCGCCGTTAACGCAATCGCCCCCGGCAAAAACACCGGGTATGTTGGTGCCGCCGTTGGCATCCACCAACACTTTACCGTATTGATTATTAATATTATTGTTAGCCACCAAAGCCTCGAAAGCCATTTGCCCGGCAGCTTTAATCACCATATCTACATCCAGTACAATCGTTTCACCCGTTTCAATTGGCGAACGGCGGCCGCTTGCATCGGGTTCGCCTAAAACCATGGTGCTGCAATGCAATTGGTTTACATAGCTATTTTCGCCGGTAATTTCTTTAGGGGCAGCAAGCCAGATAATTTTACAGCCGTCCAGTTTGGCAATATCCAGTTCGACAGTTGTGCATGGCATTTCAGCTTCGGTGCGGCGGTAAACCATAGTTACTTCTTTAGCACCTAAGCGTTTGGCCTGTGTGGCGGCATCAATAGCCGTCATCCCCATACCAATTACGGCAACCCTATCTCCTACCTTAACCTGGCTAAATCCTTTACTGCGGATATCGTAAATAAAGCTGATGGCATCAACCACGCCTTCCAGTTCTTCGCCCGGGATTGCCAATTGGCGGGCTAGGCCTACGCCAATGCCTAAATAAACCGCATCGTAATTATTTTGCAGTTCTGTTAAAGTTATGTTTTCGCCTAATGTCTGGTTGTATTTAATTTCAATGCCTCCTATCGAAAGGATGTAATCAACCTCTTCCTCGCAAAACGAAGGGGTAACTTTATAAGCAGCTATGCCATAAGTCATTAAGCCACCGCCTTTACTTTCTTTTTCGTAAACGGTAACATCCACTCCTTCGCACGATAGCACATGCGCACAAGATAACCCAGCCGGACCAGCACCTACAATAGCTACCCGTTTACCGGTTGATGGCTTACGTTTAAACAAGGGCCATTTATGGCTGATGGCTTTATCCGTCGAATACCTTTGCAGGCGTGCAATCTCAATCGGTTTTTCTTCCAATAAATTGTACACGCAGGCACCTTCGCACAGTTTTTCAACCGGACAAACCCGGGAGCATCCCCCACCCATAATATTGGATGAAAATATGGTATGAGCCGAACCCTTAATATTCTCTGTAGTGATTTGCTTAATAAATTTCGGCACATCGATACTCGTAGGGCACGATTTCATACAAGGGGCATCGTAACAAAACAGGCAGCGATTGGCCTCAACCAATGCCGCCGCCAGGTTTTCGAAGGGCGGGTGGATGTCGGCAAAGTTGGCATCGTACTGATCGGTTGTGAGCCGGAAGTTGGTAATGGACATAATTAAAAACCTTTCAGATTAAAGTTCAGTCAGCTTACCATAAGTCTCAGGGCGGCGGTCGCGGAAAAACTGCCAGGTACTGCGCACCTCGTCAATCATATCCAGATCAAATTCCGAGATCAGCAGTTCATCGTTATCTTCTGATGCTTGTGCGAAGATCTGTCCGCGTGGATCAACAAAGTATGATGAGCCGTAGAATTTACCGAGGTTCCATGGTTTTTCTTCGCCCACGCGGTTAATGCAGCCCATAAAATAACCATTGGCAGCCGCGTGCGCAGGTTGTTCCAGTTTCCAAAGATATTGCGATAAACCGGCAACGGTTGCTGATGGGTTGTAAACGATCTCTGCGCCATTCAATCCTAAACAACGTGCACCATCCGGGAAATGGCGATCATAGCAGATATAAACGCCCACTTTAGCATACTTGGTCTGAAATACCGGGTAGCCCAGATTGCCCGGTTTAAAAAAGAATTTCTCCCAGAAACCATTGGTATGGGGGATATGGTTTTTACGGTATTTACCCAAATAAGTACCATCGGCATCAATTACCGCAGCGGTATTGTACAATACACCGGCCTGCTCTTTTTCATAGATCGGCACAATGATCACCATGTTGTACTTTTTGGCGTATTCGGCCATCAAATCGGTGGTCGGACCGGGAACACTTTCAGCAGAAGCATACCATTTGGCATCCTGACCGGGGCAGAAATACGGCGTAGTAAAAATTTCCTGCAAGCATAAGATCTGCACACCAGCCTCACCGGCCTGCTCGATGTATGGAATATGCTTTTGGATCATGGCATCCATAATCTCCTTAATTGTTCCCTCGCCCTCGGTTTTGGGCAGGCTCATTTGTATTAATCCCGATTTAATGATTCTTGGCATAGATGTAATTCTTTATGGTCAGTCGTTAGTTTTCTATATAATGTTGCTCACTTTATTACGCTTGATGAATGCGCCATTGCCCTTTTCAACCAGGCATTTATTGCTATCGATCACTACTTTACCACGCAATAAAACCGTTTTCACCTTACCGGTTAATTCCCAGCCTTCGTAACCCGAATAATCTACATTCATGTGATGAGTATGGGCGGATAAGGTATGTTTAGCGTTTGGATCGAAGATGAGAATATCGGCATCAGAGCCCACGGCAATAGTTCCTTTTCGCGGAAACATCCCAAAGATCTTAGCCGCATTGGTACTACTCACTTCTACAAATTTGTTGAGGCTGATTTTCCCTTTCGCCACCCCTTCAGAGTACAAAAGCTCTATCCTGTTCTCGATAGCCGGGTGCCCGTTCGGGATTTTGCTGAAATCCTTTTCGCCCATCTTTTTCTGCTCCCACATAAACGGACAATGGTCTGTAGCCACTACCTGCAACAAGCCCTGGTTAATGCCTGCCCATAAAGCACGCTGATCTTTCAGTTCGCGCAGCGGCGGACTCATTACCCACTTAGCGCCTTCAAAATCATCCTCATACAGCGATGCATCGAGCAACAAATACTGGATACAGGTTTCGGCAAATACCTGGTAATTGTGTTTACCGGCATCCCTTACCGCGTTTAATGCACCCTCGCAGGTAAGGTGTACAATATATGCCGGGCAACCCGTATAAGCCGCCATATTCGCAAACCTGCCGGATGCTTCGGCCTCGGTAACTTCTGGCTGCGATAGATAGTGATATAGCGGCGACAACTTACCTTCTGCCCTGTGTTTGGCAATTAGGTAATCAATCATATCGCCGTTGGTGGCATGGGCAGTTACCATACCGCCTTGCTTTTTAACCTCCTGCATCAGTCCAACCATCTGGCGATCGTCAACCATCAAGGCACCTTTATACGCCATAAAGGTTTTGAAAGAAGTGATGCCTTCTTCCTCTACCATGTGTTTAATCTCTTTCTTGGTATCCTCATTAAAATCCGTCACCGCCATATGGAAACTGTAATCGCCAACGGCATTACCTGTAGCGCGGGATTGCCATTCGGTCAAGGCATCTTTCAGGGAACGGCCTTGTGTTTGCAATATAAAATCGATTACCGTAGTGGTGCCGCCATACAAAGCGGCGCGGGTACCGGTTTCGTAGGTATCACTGGAGAATGTGCCCATAAAAGGCATTTCCAAATGCACATGCGGATCAATACCTCCGGGGAAAACCAGCATGCCATCTGCATCGATAACCTCATCGGCAGCAACGTGTAAGTTTTTGCCAATGGTTTTAATGGTTTCGCCTTCAATAAATATATCAGCAAGGGTATCATCTGCAGCGGTGATAACTCTGCCGTTTTTAATAAGTACCGACATTGTAATTTCCTTCCTCCAAGTTTGTAATTGTAGCGGTTTCGGGCTCAACAGCAGGCATCATTACCCAGTAAGCCAAACCCGAAATAAAGAACCCGGCAAACCAGGCATAATTGTAAACGTACACCAGCCAGGGCCAAACGGTATTTGCTGGCAGTACTTTAATAATGGTTAAAAAGCCGGGTATGTTGGGCAGGATGCCTAAAAGCAAGGCAATGATGGCATACGAATTAAAGCCATTTTTAAAGTTATAGCTGCCAGTATATTGGTACAGTTCATTTAAATGCAGCTTTTGTTTACGGATGAAATAGTAGTCCACAATCATGATACCGCCTATAGGCCCAAGCAAACCCGAGTAGCCAACCAGCCAGGTAAAGATATAGCCGGTTGGGTCGGCGATTAGTTTCCATGGAAATATCATAATCCCCAGTACACCAGTAATATATCCGCCCGTTTTAAAGCTTATTTTTTGTGGCGATAGATTAGCGAAATCATTAGCAGGACTTACAATATTGGCTGCGATATTGGTAGCCAAGGTAGATAGCGCCACCGCCAGCATAGCAAAGCTCACCAGTATTTTACTATCGAACCTACCGGCCAGTACAACCGGGTCCCATATGGTTTGGCCATAGATGATAAAGGTTGCCGAGGTAACTACCACGCCGATAAACGAGAACAGCGTCATCGAAGTTGGCAAACCAATAGCCTGCCCCATTGACTGCGCCCGCTGGCTTTTAGCGTACCGCGTAAAATCGGGAATATTGAGCGATAGCGTAGCCCAAAAGCCCACCATACCCGTTAACGACGGCAGAAAGAAAGCCCAAAAATCAGCATGTGACTTAAATTTGGATGGCTGCGCCAGTATCGGCCCCAAACCATGCCCGGCAGATATTGCCCAAAATAATAAAGCCAAAGCCGCAGCTGGTAAAAAGAAGGCCTTGAAAACCAAAAGCTTTTTAATACTATCAACCCCAAGGTAAACCACGTACATATTCAGTAGCCAGAACAACACAAAAATGATAGCCGGACCAGTTTGCAGCGACCATGATGCCGGGAAAACCTGCGGCAAAGTAGCCATAGCAGGCACCCATAATTTAACCATTTGATACAGCGCAAAACCACCGATCCATGTTTGGATACCGAACCAGCCACAGGCAATAACCGCCCTTAGCATAGCCGGGGTGTTTGCCCCTTTTGTACCGAAACTCGCCCTTGCAAAAACAGGAAATGGGATACCATATTTAGCACCGGCGCGGCCGTTGAGTATCATAGGTAAAAGCACAATGCTGTTGCCCAATAATACCGTTAGGATAGCTTGCCACCAGTTCATACCGCCTTCTATCAATGAGCTGGCGAGCATATAGGTTGGGATACATAAGCTCATACTGATCCATAAGGCCGCGTAGTTCCAGGTATCCCATGATCGTTTGTTCATCGGTACCGGGGCCAGGTCTTCGCTGTAAAGCTGTCGATCTATTTTTGCCGTGGTGCTAAAGTGTTCTGCCATTGTGATTTACAAATGCTTAATATACATATTCATCTGCTATACTCAATGCTTTTGAAATAATTGCCAAACCCTCATCAACCTGCGCCTGGGTGATAGATAGCGGCGGTGCGATAAACACATAATTCCACCGTACAAAGGCGTACATGCCCAGCTCTTTGATCCTGGCAGCTACTTTATTCATAATGGCCATTTCCTCAGGCTTAGCATTGAAAGGTGCCATAGGTTCTTTGGTATTGCGATTTTTCACCAATTCGATACAACCCAGCAAACCAGTGTTCCTGAAATCGCCGATAGACGGGTGCACCAGTTTCATTTCCTCAACCTGTTGCTCAATATAAGTGCCTATTGTTGCGGCGTTTTCTATCAGATTTTCATCTTCATAAATTTTAAGTACCTCAACACTAGCCGCGCAGGTTACCGGGTGTGCAGAATAGGTTAAACCCAGCATCAGCGGCCTGTCGTTATAATAATCGGCAATGGTATCAGTTACAATCAGTGCGCCTAAGGGCAAATAACCTGCGGTTATGCCTTTAGCGGTAGCAATCATATCGGGCACAACACCGTGCACATCAACGCCAAACCATTTACCGGTGCGGCCAAAACCGCTCATCACCTCATCGGCAATCAGCAGGATGCCATGTTTGTCGCATATCGCGCGAATCTTCTGCAGATAGTCTGGCGGGTACTTAATGCAGCCGGACGATCCACTTTCACCCTCCATCAGTATGGCAGCCACATTTTCCGGCCCTTCAAATTCAATTACCCTTTCAATATGACTCACACACTCGCGGTTGCAAGAACTAATCTCTTTCCCCCATGGGCATCGGTAGCAATACGGGTCTTCTACATGGACAATGTTGGGTGCCTGCTGCGAATCTGAGGCCAGTTTGCGAGGGTCGCCCCCGGCCGTCATAGCCCCATAAGATGAACCATGAAATGCCCTGTAACGCGCAATAATCTTATGCCTGCCGGTATACATGCGTGCCAGTTTAATGGCATTTTCAATAGCCGTAGCGCCGCAAACGGTAAACAGTGTTTTAGTTAAATTACCGGGCGTAATTTCGGCTAGTTTTTTACCCAGGTCGCCGCGTGCTTTTGTAACACAACCCGGCGTTACATAGCTTACCTGCTGCATTTGCTCAACCACAGCCTGCGTAACCCGCTGGTTACCATGGCCAATATTCACATTAATCAACCCCGACGAAAAATCGATATACCGCTGGCCGTCATAATCGTACAGGTAAACGCCCTCGGCATACTTTACCGCAATGGGGTTGATGCCCTTCTGTTTACTCCACGAAAACAGGGTATAATCCATGCTATTCTGGATAATTTCTTCGGCTTCGCTTAGTGTCTCTGTGTTTAGCATATGTTTGCTTTTATAGTCTGTATCTTAAATTATAACCTGTTAAGGTTATTCTATCCTCAGTAATCCCACGTTAATTTACTGATATTACTTAATCTATATATTAACAATATTGCTTTAATTAACTTTAATTCAATATTTATCCATTATTTATTAAGAAAATTTCTGGTGCGTTGCCTCCAGCCCGCGCTTTCCGTTGCAAGTCCTCGCCTGCTGCCGCACATTGCCACTGCTGCTCCGGGCTTTCCACTACAATCGCTAACGCGGCCTGCGCACAATCCCATTCCTGTGCTGTCGCAAGTTTAGCGCAGCGTAACTCGTGACTTAACTATTGGAAGCTTTCAGCTTCCGTAAGGTGAAACCTTACCAAGTACCACCACAAGTTGAAAACTTTCGGTAGCGAAGAGACGGCAGCGAAAAGCAACTATCCAACTACTCACCATTCAACCACTCACTACTCACCTACTCTCAACTCATCCAATTTACCCCTGCATCCGGGTTCCATTTGGTGGTTGATTTTTTAAGCTTGGTCCAAAACTCAATTGAACTTTTTCCGGTAATATCCCCTACGCCGAATTTGCTTTCGTTCCAACCACCAAATGAAAAGGGTTCGCGCGGAACAGGTACGCCAACGTTAATGCCTATCATGCCTGCACTGGCATTGTTTATAACATACCTTGCAGCGCCGCCATTTTGCGTAAATACCGAAGCGGCATTACCGTAAGTATTGGCGTTTTCTATAGCCAAAGCTTCATCCAAAGTATTGGTGCGGATGATGCTGATCACCGGTCCGAATACTTCTTCTTTGGCAATATTCATCTCAGGCGTCACATAATCAATTACCGTTGGGCCTATGTAGAAGCCGTTTTCTTTTCCGACAACTTTTACTTTGCGACCATCCACCAATATTTTAGCGCCCTGTGTTTCGGCATCGGTTATGTATTTTTCAATGCGATCTTTTGATTCTTTACTGATCACTGCGCCCAGGTTCTCACCCGGTATTACCTTGTTGGCCTCTATAACAATCTGGTCGATAATATGATCAACCTTGCCCACAGCCACCATGGCTGATGCCGCCATACAACGCTGACCAGCACAGCCACTCATTGAGGCGGTAACATTCTGTGCCGTCATCCCTGGTATCGCATCGGGTAAAACCAGCAAGTGGTTCTTAGCACCACCCAAAGCCAGGCAACGTTTATAATTATAAGTGGCACGACGGTATACAATCTTAGCCACCTTGGTTGATCCTACAAATGACACAGCCTCAATATCGGGATGATCACAAATGGCTTCTACAATGGTACTGTCACCATGTACTACGTTAAATACACCATCGGGTAAACCTGCTTCTTTCAAAAGCTCAGCAATACGACCTACGCTCAGCGGTACTTTTTCCGATGGTTTTATCACCATACAATTACCCAGTGTGAGGGCATTCGGGATAGTCCAGTTAGGTACCATGCTCGGGAAGTTGAACGGCACGATAGAGGCTACTACTCCCAATGGTACATACTCGGTATGGCACTCTATTCCCTTACTTACTTCCAGCAATTCGCCGGTAATGAGTTGTGGTAACGAGCAGGCAAATTCTGTAAGCTCTATGGCTTTCTCAATTTCGGCAACTGCTTCGGTGTAGGTTTTGCCGTTTTCTTCCTGCACCAATTGGGCTAACTCTTCGAGGTTTTGCTCCAGCAGGTATTTATATTTAAAGAACACCTGCACCCTAACCTTTATAGGTGTTTGCGACCATTCTCTAAAAGCAACTTTTGCGGCTTGTACGGCCAGATCTAAATCTCCAGACCCAGATAAAGGAACCTGCGACAATAAATTTCCGTCAATTGGCGATACAACATCAAGCGAACCGGATGTTAAAGCATCGGTAAATTGCCCGTTTATGTAATTTTTAACCTTCCCGTATTTCATTATAATTGGTTTATATCAATCATTAAATAGCAGATAGTATTTCGATCGATTTAGTAATTAACCCATCAATTGTATGCTGTGGATTCTTTGAAAAGTCGCCCGTAACACGGTTAGCAAGTATGGCGTTTAAGCTCAATACATTGTGGCCAAGTAATTTTCCTAATCCGTATATACCGGCAGTTTCCATTTCAAGGTTGCTGATGCGGTTGTCTTTAAATTCGAATCTACCCAGCATATCAATAAAGCCCGGGTTACTTAACCCTAACCGCAAAACCCTGCCCTGCGGACCGTAAAACCCAGGAGCAGTAACAGTAATGCCGCTATAAAATCCATCTTTAAAATGCTTAGATAAGGTTTCGCTGCAAGCTGTGATATAAGGTTGAGCAACTTTAGTATTCAAACCTGTTTGTTCAATAAAAGCACTCAGTATCTCCTGTTCACCGGTATTTTGTGTTACATCATAAAAGTTAAGCATATTATCTAAACCCAAACCATATGTAGATACCAGGAAGCTATCAACAGATATATCCCTGCTTACGGAGCCAGATGTTCCGATTCGAACAATGTTCAGTTTCGTTAAATCGGCTTTAAGACTGCGTGTTTCAAAATCAATATTGTGAAGCGCATCTAACTCGTTCAGCACAATATCAATGTTACCTGTACCTATGCCGGTAGAAATAACACTGAACCTTTTTTTACCGATATAGCCCGTATGCGTTACAAATTCGCGATGCTGGCGCTTAACTTCTATCCTGTCAAAATACTTGCTTACCCCTGGCACACGTTCCGGGTCACCTACGGTTATAATATTGGTGGCAATTTCTTCAGGTAATAAGTCTAAATGGTAAAGAGCTCCGCGGTCACTCAATATCAGTTCGGAGGCAGCAATCGAATCTAATTTTTGCATTTATTATCAATAAAAAAAACAATTAAACTTAAATCTAATTATTAAAAACAAAAAATGCAATTATTTAGATCTTTTTATAAATCAAATAATTGCATTCTATCTTTTGCGAAAAGCAGGACGTCGTACCGCCTACTATCTCAAAGGGCCAAGATTTGGCTGTGCATATTTCAGTATCTTAAAATTAATATCTGTTTTGGTTTGATAAACCCCTTCTATAGAAACTATCTGTTCATTTACAACCGAAACCAAATGGTTATTGTCGCGGCACATTAAATCAACAACAATATCAAAATCGCCCGAGGTAGTTGCCAGGAAACTAACTTCGGGTATATGTAATAACTGGTCTGTAATATGTTGAATCAAATTGGCCGGCCTAACAGCAATTTTAACGTGTGCATAAGCATGGAAACCTACTTTTTCGGGGTTAACCCTACCAACAATTTGTATGGTTTTATCTTCTATGAGCTTACCTACCCGCATACGGATGTTACTGATAGATACATTCAGTTTATCGGCCATCACTGTAAAAGACATTCTGCCATCTCCTTGTAAGAGCATTAAAATTGAAAGATCGAGGTCGTCAAGAGGGGCATTATTAGAATTAGATGAAGGTGATAAACTCATAAAATATTAAATTTTACTCGCTAAAATATATAGAATTTCAGCCATTTCTATAAAAACAATACACAAAAACCTTACTTTTTATAACGTATAAGTTTCAGAATACCATTTTCGCCCGTATTAATAATTATTAGGCATAATGTTGCAGCACTCATTATGCAGTTGCAATAATATTAAGCTACCATTAAATTTTTGCGTTTTATGCGTTATATACGCGGTTATGCGTTATATTACGTTACAACTAACAAACATTATCACGGTCAATTCCGTTAGCATGTCACGGGTTCAGAAACAATCCAGAATTGGTTTTTATCTTGTACATTATTTACAGTTTAAATATTGATATGGCGAAATAAGTACTTTGATCTTAAGCGTTTACCTAATACTATTTTAATTTGTTACTATCTTTTTGGAATTATATCATCGTTTCAGTCTCGCCAAAGCGATTGATGCCATCATTTTTAAACTTTTCTACATTAAAAAATTCAGGCTACTTATTCTTCATTTTTCTACCATTTTTAAGCTTTGCACAACAAAGCGCTACCCATGTAAGCGGTAAAATAGTTGATGCCAGCACCGGTCATCCGCTCTCTTATATCAGCGTCAGTTTTACAGGCAGTAAATACGGCACCAGTTCAGATGATCAGGGTAATTTTACGTTAAGTGCTCCGGGCCAGTTTAGCCGGGTTACTTTCTCTTATGTGGGTTATCAGAGCCTCGTGAAAACAGTTAACCCAGGGCAGATGAACGAACTGCAAATCCGCCTGCAAAAAAGCCAGACCCAGCTTAATGAGGTAAAAATAACTTCAGCAAAAAAAACAAAGTATCGTAATAAGGGAAATCCTGCTGTCGAACTCATCCAACAGGTAATTGACCACAAAAAACAGAACCGTATGGAGAGTGCTGATTACGTGCAGTACGACCAGTACGAGCGCATCGGCTTATCCTTTTTTGATATTCCAGCGGGATTAATGAATAACTTTTTGTTTAAAAAGTTTAAGTTTATGCTCGATACCATACCGAATGTATATGGCTTAAAACCGCCTACATTGCCGGCATATTTCAATGAAAAATTCTCACAGGTTTATTATCGTAAAGATCCGAAAAAGTTAATTCAGCAGCTTAATGCGCAAAAAGGGGTTAATATTATTAAGTTTATCGATACGGCGGGCCTGGATATTTACCTGAACCGGATGTATGGCAATAACATTGATATTTATGAGAATAATATCTTTATTGTAAGTAACCAATTTTTGAGCCCGATAGCCGATCACTCACCCGATTATTATAAATTTTTTATTAGCGATACGATCCAAATAAACGGCAAGAAATTAGTTGAACTTAGCTTTACCCCCCGCAATAAAGGCGACCTGCTTTTTGAAGGAAAACTGGCAGTTACATTAGATGGTCGTTACGCAGTACAGTCGTGCGAATTGAATGTGGTTAAGCAGATCAACATCAATTTTATCCGTTCGATGAAGATCACGCTTGATTTTCAGCCACACCCCGATAATAAATATTATTTAACCAAAAGCGATGTTAAAGCCGATTTTGGAATTTCGAAAACTAAAGGTTTTGGTGTTTTTGGTGAACGTACGGTGTTTTTCTCCAATTATAAATTAAACGCCCCTCAGCCCGCCCCGTTTTATGATGGCAAGGAGTTGCAAACCTCTCCTACCGTGGCAAAACAGGACAGTATTTACTGGCTAAGCCACCGTACCGATACGCTTACTGCAAAACAAAACGAGGTTTATGACAAGGTACATAAGCTCGAAAAAATGCCGGCGTATAAAACAGAAACCAACCTGGCTTATGCTTTAACCGGCGGTTACGTAGCCTCATTGGGTAACAAAGTAGAGTTGGGGCCAATAGGTGCCATATACTCCTATAACAGCCAGGAGGGCTCGCGCTTGCAGGTTGGCGGGCGTACCACTCCGCAGTTTAATAAAACTTTATACCTGCAAGGCTATGCTGGCTATGGCTTTCGCGATCATATTTTAAAGTATGATGCTGCTGCTTATTTTTCATTAAATAAAACACAGTTCTGGCGTTTCCCTAATGATTACTTTAAGGTAAGCTACCTATATGATTTGGGTGTACCCGGCGAAAATTTCGAGATCAATAATAATCAACAAGCGCTCGGATCTTTCCAATCGGGTAAAACAGATTATTGGCTGTACAATAAGATCTTCCAGTTTGAATATGTGAAGGATTTTGAAAACCATTTCTCCTATAATGTAGCCTTCAAAAACTGGAACCAGCAACCCGCCGGTACATTGCAGTTTCAATATAATGACCCGGGCAGTGTATTTGTTCGCAACTTAACAGTGAGCGAAATTGATCTTGGCTTGCGTTATGCCCCGCATGAAAAACTTTTGCAGGGTACCGAATCACGCCACACAATCCACAGCAAATACCCGATCTATAATTTACAGATCAATCAGGGTATTAAAGCGCTTAATGGATCATATTCTTACACCAACATTGGCGCTACTATTTATAAGCGTTTCTACATGTCACAATTAGGTTATGCCGATGTTAAATTGCTGGGCAATTATTTAATTGGTAAAGTGCCTTTCCCCTTGTTGAATATCAGCCCGGCTAACCAATCAATCGCGTACGACCCGGATGCTTATAACAAAATGGATTACCTCGAATTTGTGAGCGATCATTATGTAGGCATCAATTACACCCAGTCTTTCAATGGCTTTTTCCTGAACAAGATACCATTGATTGAGCATTTAAAATGGCGTGAGTATCTTTCATTCAAAGCATTATATGGTGGCATGCGTAGTGAAAACAATCCGGACGTTTCTAATAATTTATACCTGTTCCCCGTAGGTACTGGTGGTGCTAATGGCACTTATGCATTAGGTCATACGCCATATATGGAAGCAGGTGCTGGTATTGGCAACATCTTTAAAGTCTTCCGTTTTGATGTGATCAGAAGGTTTAACTATCTCGACCATCCTGATGTATCTAAATACGGCATTAAGTTTAGTTTTGGTTTCGATTTTTAAACTACATCACAAGATCAAGAAAATTAGATAAGGGGCGCTAGCCCCTATTTTTTTAACCTTTACTTAACAAATCCTAAATCTCTACAGAATGTTAGGTTATCATAGCGGGGAATACTTTACAAAAGAACTCTATGAAACAAAACATACATCCGGCAATTTTGACCAACAATGTGGCTCATGTTGCACCAAGCAAAAATCCCGCAATAACTCCCCCAGGTTATAAATTCACACTTTTAGAACGCTTTCTATATTAATCGGCTATAATCATTCTGGCTGCCTGATTTCATTTTCAAAAATGATTACAGAATTTCTGTGTAAGGAGCAAACAATAGTTACACCTATCAACTTTCTACATTAATGAAACATTTACTTTACATTATATTAATACTGATTACTTTTAAAGCCGATGCACAAGTAACTGATACTACTACTAAAAAGAACATTGCAGATACGCTTAAGAAAGATCTTTTTACCGCACCAGATACCGTTCGGAAACTGCACAGCAAGCCTTGGGCGTTAGTCCCACCGGCGGTGTTGGTTGGTTATGGCATAACCTCATTTTTTGCTCCACCTTTGAGGCAATTAGATCATTCTATTTATGATCAGACTGCCAAACATGATTTTGTTCCATCGGCCCACTTAGAAAACTTCTTTCAATACACGCCTGTGGTTTTGGTTTACGCCGTAAACCTGGTGGGTGTACATGGTAAAAACACTTTTGTTGACCGTACGCTTATTTATGCACTATCCCAGGGTATGCTTGAGCTGACCGTTTTCTCTGTAAAACATGCTACGCATCGTACACGGCCAAATGGGTCCGACCGCTACTCGTTTCCTTCGGGCCACACGGCCAATGCCTTTAACGGGGCCGAATTTATGTCGCAGGAGTTAGGCGGTAAGTCAATTGCATTTAGTATTATCGGCTACACATTTGCCACCACTACAGGTGTTTTCCGTATCTATCACCAGGATCACTGGTTTAGCGATGTAGTGGCCGGGGCAGGTTTAGGTATATTATCAAGCAAGGGTGCTTATTTATTGTATCCTTATATCCGTAACGCCTTTACCAAACCAGACAAGGATAAACCTAAAAACCAGAGCATCCCTATCGATCAGCAAAAACAAAAACAATCTAAAAGCAAGATCTTGTTGCCGTCTTTTCAGGATGGTACGTTTGGCTTACAGTTTGCCATGCAGTTGTAAGCTTTACCAAGCATTAATTTACAGCATATATACCCCTTATTAAAGTTTCTGCCAGGTGTACTTGCCATTGCATTCCCCCTTAAGAGGAAATGCAATGGCACTGCTAACATCACTAACTTCAATAAGGGGTAAAACGGCGACTAGCAATTTATATAGTCATTTTTACGCCGGAAAACTCACTCCTGTAACTACCTCGGCAAAATTCCAAAGCTTTTTAGCAACTTCCTCATCCAATGCGTGTGGCAATAATATTGCCTGTGCAGGGTAACCTTTGTAGCCTCCTTCTTCATGAGGGCCGTAAAGTTCGCCGCCTTTTACCTCTGGCGATACCGCAGCGTATAAAGATGGCAATGCACCTTGCCATGGGTCCATCAGCCCTCCTATTCGCTCTACAGCTGCATTATAGGCTTCTTCGTTCATGTGGCGGGCAAGTTCGGTTTTATTGGCACCCGGCTGCGCGGCTATAGAAAGTACAACGTCTTCAACAGCTTCAATTCTGCGTTGAAGTTCTAACGACAGATAAATATCAGCCAGTTTGCTTTGGCCGTACTCGCGCATCGGATCATAATCTTTTTCAGATTTCAAATTATCAAAATCGATTTTTCCATACACATAAGCCATACTACTTACCGTTACAATGCGCGAATCTGGGGTTGATTTAATTAAAGGATATAGCAAACCCGTTAATGCAAAATGGCCAATAAAATTCACACCAAATTGTAGTTCCCAACCTTCGGTAGTTTTACTTGCGGGTGGGATCATTACCCCGGCGTTATTAATCAATACATCCAGTTGCTGATGCGTTTGCAGAAAATTTTCGGCGAATTGCTTTACGGATACCAGGCTCGACAGGTCGAGTATGCCTGTTTCTAATGAACCTTTGCCTGTGTGCTTTTTTATTTGATTAAGGGTTTCGTCTGCTTTATCCTGGGTTCTGCAGGCCAGTATTACGTTTGCACCGGCTTCGTATAACGTTAATGCAGTTTCATAGCCGATGCCGGCATTGGCACCTGTTACGATGATTGTTTTGCCCGATTGGTCCGGGATGTTATTTTTTGTCCACATAGTAAATTATTTTATTAGACCAAAGGTGAGGAAATAACAACGGCAGACTATACCAAAAAGAAATCAAAAAGTATAAAAATCAATCAATTTTATCCTGTCTAAATTTAACAGGTGTTGCTTTAGTGCGGCTTTTAAAGAAACTCGAAAAATGATTGGGCTCTTCAAATCCCAAACTCCAGGCTATTTCGGCAATGCTCCAGTTGGTGCTTTTAAGCAAAACTTTAGCTTCCTGCAATATTCGTTCGTTAATTAATTGCGTGGTAGTTTGCCCCGTTACCTCTTTTAATGCTTTATTTAAATGGTTAACATGCACATTCAATTGTTTAGCAAAAGCAGAGGGCGAGCTTAATTGCATAACCTGGTTGTTGTATTCAATAGGGAATTGCCTTTCTAATAATTCTGCAAATATGGATGTGATCCGTTCGGCAGCGTTAGAGCCTGTTGCCAAACTCCCTGTAGCAGGTTTCATTTTTTGAGCATCATGAATAAGGCTCATTAACAAATTGCGCAGCAGGTCATATTTGTAAATATAGTCGCTCTGCAATTCATCAAAAATTCTCGAAAACAAATCATTAAATCTATTTGCTTCAAGTTCTGCTAAAGGTATTACAGCATGATCAACTGATTGAAAAACCGGGTAATCTTTAATATTTCCAAACCTGCTAAAAAACGCTTCAGTAAATATGCAGATGTAACCGCTCTGCTTCTCGGTGATCCTTTCCCACAGATAAGGAACCATTGGGTTGGTAAATACCAGTACGGTGCCATTTACCTCTATGCATTGATCGGCATAATGAATTTTGCTGTGCCCCGTAACCAAACTAATTTTATAAAAATTGCGCCTGCTGTAACTAACCTGTTTATGTTTAGGTAGCAACATATCCTCGATCTTAAAAATATTGAAGTGCCCAATTTCATTATTAACCAACTCTGGTTCCCGGCTAATGTGTTTATAGAATGATTGGTATTCGATTATCGACGACATAATCAAAGCTACAAAAATCAAATAACTAAAACGCAACAGAGCTTGTATAATCAAATTATACACGCTCTTTTAAAGGCAGCTGCTTCTTACTGTCAGCACATTATCAACTTAATTGTTACACAGCACTATTTAGGGCTATAAATACTATGTTTTGGCTACAATTAATTATGTATCTACCTCATTCATTGCACCATATACATTAAATAGGTAAATAAGCATTTTTATGAAAAACCAAATCTGTTAGCACTACGTTAAACCCACACAATTTCCGCGCTATAAGCAGCGTTTAAATTGCAATATATCTACAGCATCTATGAATTATTTTCCTGACCCAAAACATCTGTTAGGACTGCTTCAAGAATTATTGGAGCGGATCAAAAATTTGAGTTCTTATGCTTATAGTGAAAGCAACGCATTTGCCTTAAATGTACTGAACAGAAAACGCCACGAATTAATAAAAGCACTCGATTTATTAGAATGGAGCAATGAGGATGAGATTGTGATACAGCAATCGAGCACAGACCATGCGATATTACTTTGCTATCGTCAAAAAAAACAACGCAGCTTGCACCCGGATGGTTCCCTCGCCAATTTTTATAAGCAGGGCATTAACGGCCTGCAACACGAAGTAGAAACTTTTATTGAAGTGGTAAGCCGCTTTTTGAGAAAAGAGAAAAGCGCTTAATTAGCAATAATGATGGGCGCTAAAGTATATTAATTTATACCAACGCGCCCCTTTACAGATTCAAATATTTTTTGCGAATCGAAACCCACACCATTCTTAAATACAAGCTCCGTTTTACGGATATTTTTAATGTCTGTAGTTATATCCCCATCTGTTAATACCAGATCGGCCCTTTTACCGGGTGCTATGGTACCAATTTCTTTTTCACGCTCTAAATAAACAGCCCCGTTTAGGGTGCATATTTTAATTGCCTGCTCGGGCGTAAAGCCACCCTCAACCAATAATTCAATTTCACGATGGTTAGAGTAACCACTTACTACACGGCCTGCGCCGGTAGGGTCGGTACCGGCAACCAGCAAACCGCCCATATCGTAAAACTGCTTTTCCCAGCTTTGTTCTTTTTTGAAAAGCGCTGCCCCTGCCTGGTCTTTATTTTGCGCGACCTGCCATCTTTTTTGTACCATTTCTTTCACAAGCGGGGTTATGGCATCCTCGCCACCACCAGGCACCATCTCGTGCCCGGTTGAAGGTTCAAAAACAGTTAAGGTTGATGTAAGCGTGGTATGCTTATCAATCATAAACTGCATTAAAGCTTTCATTTTAGGGCTGTTTACATCCAGCTTTATCAACGATTGGCGCTCATGGCTATCATCTACTTCATTCTCCGTTTTCAGGCTGTCAAAATCAGAACTTGCCAAAAAACCATGTTCCAGGTTATCAATCCCAATTTGTGCCGCTTCATGATAAGTAACCGCCCCAATATGCCCGGTCACTTTCAAGTGCCTTTTATGTGCTTCGCGTACTACAGCTACCATATCTGCCTGTGTTGCATGCACATACATTTTAAATGATGTACATCCCCTATCTGCCCAAAAGTTAACTGTTGCAGCGGCGTCTTCGGGGCCTTTAATTACGTTTAAGGCAGGTATTTCATAGCCTTGCTCTTCAATATAAGGCGCGGTTACATCCATGTCGGGGCCAATAACTTTCCCTTCAGTTATCATGCGCTTTAAGGCCAGATCTGTCTGCGGCTCAATGCTTCCCGCGGTCCTCACAGTGGTTGCCCCACCTGCCAGATACAAACGCGGGAAAGAGTATGGCATTTCTGATATGTTAAAGAAATTATCAACCGGCAAAGTGTAATATAAATGCTCATGCAGCATAACCAAACCGGGGGTTAAGGTTTTACCAGTACCTTCAATAACCTGCGCATCAGTTGGTACCTTAATCTTTTTAGTATCGCCTACCGAAACGATTTTACCATTACTAAAAACCACCGTTTGGTGTTCTTTGGCTGGCTTACCTGTCCCATCTATCAATTTAACATCGGTTATGGCTATTGTTGGCGCATTTATTTTAATATAAGCCGACACCTGTGGCGTATACTTTTGTGAAAAGCTTTTTAATGTTACTGCAGAAAGTATAACAGTAAGGATAAGGCAACTCTTTTCATAACCACAAATTATAAAAATTACAACCATTATCAGGATGGAAAACTGTTTTTCCTTTTTTCATTTTACTTCTATCCAAAATCCTTTCCCCATCTGCATTCCACTGTCTTTTTTCCTTTCTCTTTTTGTCCTTATTCTTTTAACTTGTAGCTTTAACCGAAACATCAAAATACAACTATGGAACAAATGACTACCCTTTCGGAAATAATCAATAAATTGAAGAACGAAGGCTATACCGAAGATTTTAATTTAAGCGGCGACAGTATATCAGCAGGAACTGAAGTAAAACTGCACCCCGAACATTTTGTGGTAGACAGGCATTTCCGTTTCGAAGGCGAATCGAACCCTGATGATGAAGCAGTAGTTTACGCTATTTCTTCTGTCGACGGCAAAACCAAAGGCACACTAGTAAACAGCTACGGTATGTACAGCGACCAGCTGAGTGACGACATGGTAAAAGCCCTTAAAGACCGCAAAGACCTGTAACCATTTAACGCACTTTAATTATGGCAGACGATACCAGCAACCGCGAAATTATAAGCACCAGGGT
>CAHJXH010000053.1 GCA_903644075.1 Sphingobacteriaceae bacterium
GGCAAGCTTTATAAAAAAGCCGCAGCCGATGGTATGAAGGCTTTGGCCATTACCGATCACGGTAACATGTTCGGTGTGTTTAAATTTGTGGCCGAAGCTGGCAAGCATAACGTTAAACCTATTGTAGGCTGCGAATTTTATGTGGTAGAAGACCGCCACAAAAAACAATTTACCAAAGAGAAGCGCGACGTACGCCACCACCAGCTTTTTTTGGCTAAAAATGCCGAAGGGTATAAGAACTTAATTAAGCTTTGCTCTTACGGCTACATGGAAGGCTTGTATAGTAAGTGGCCGCGTATTGATAAGGAGCTGATATTAAAACACCATAAAGGCTTAATTGCTACCAGCTGTTGTATTGGTGCATCTGTCCCCCAGGCTATTCTAAAGAAGACTGAGGAAGAAGCCGAAACTGAATTTAAATGGTGGCTTGATCTGTTTGGTGAGGATTACTACATCGAGCTGCAAAGGCACGAGATCCATGAGCAGCAGATCATTAATAATACGCTGCTTAAATACGCCAAAAAACATAACGTAAAGGTAATTTGCTCTAACGATTCGCACTACGTGGATCAGCAGGATTCCAACGCGCACGATATTTTGCTGTGTGTAAACACCGGCGATATGCAGAGCACCCCTATTGCGACTGATGAGGAAGGTGGTAAAGGCTATCGTTTCGGTTTCCCTAACGACCAGTTTTATTTTAAAACGCAGGCCGAAATGGGTAAGCTGTTTCATGACATCCCCGAATCGTTAGATAACACCAACGAGATTGTGGATAAGGTAGATGTGCTGAAGCTGAAACGCGACATTATGCTACCCAACTTCCCCATCCCCCAGGAATTTGCTATACACAGCGGCCCGGAATCGGATGTATTGAACCAGTGGGAATACCTCAAGCACTTAACCTTTACCGGCGCTAAAGAAAGATATAAAGATATTACACCTGAGGTTGAAGAACGCATCAACTTCGAGCTGTTTACCATACGTACCATGGGTTTTGCCGGGTACTTTTTAATTGTTGCCGACTTTATTAAGGAAGGCCGAAACATCGGGGTATTTATCGGGCCGGGTCGTGGTTCGGCTGCGGGTTCTGTGGTAGCCTATTGTACCGGGATCACCAATATCGACCCGATGAAGTACAATCTCCTGTTCGAGCGTTTCCTGAACCCGGACAGAAAGTCGATGCCCGATATTGATACGGATTTTGATGATGAGGGCCGCCAAAAGGTTATCGACTATGTGGTTGATAAGTATGGTAAAAACCAGGTGGCACAAATTATCACCTATGGTTCAATGGCTGCCCGTACCAGTATCCAGGATGTGGGCCGGGTACTGGATATGCCGCTCTCTGAGGTGAACTTAATGAAGAAACTGGTGCCTGACACGTTGGGCATCACGCTGAAAGCCGCCATTGAGCAGGTGCCCGAACTACAGGAGATTTACAAAAGCGCCGACCTGCGCGGTATTGTACTCCGCGAAGCCGAAAAGCTGGAAGGCTCGGTACGTAATACAGGTGTGCATGCTGCAGGTATTATCATTGCGCCCGATGATCTGACTAATATCGTCCCGGTTGCTACGGCGAAGGATTCTGACCTATTGGTTACCCAGTACGATGGCCGCGTGATTGAGGATGCCGGTGTTATTAAAATGGACTTTTTGGGTCTGAAAACGCTGACCATCATCAAGGGCGCGTTGCGGATGATTAAGCTGAACCACGGGGTTGATATCGATATAGACTACATCCCGTTGGATGACCAACGAACTTTTGAGCTTTACCAGCGTGGCGATACCAACGGTACTTTCCAGTTTGAAAGTGAGGGTATGCAAATGTACCTGCGCGATCTGAAGCCCGATAAGTTTGAGGATTTAATTGCCATGAACGCCCTTTATCGACCGGGCCCTATCGAGTATATCCCCAACTTTATCAAGCGTAAGCATGGCCAGGAACCCATTACCTTCGACTTACCTGACATGGAAGAGTACCTGGGCGAAACCTATGGTATTACCGTGTACCAGGAGCAGGTGATGCTTTTATCGCAAAAGCTGGCAGGCTTTAGTAAAGGTGATGCCGACGTTTTGCGTAAGGCCATGGGTAAAAAACAAATTGAGATCCTGAATAAAATGGAGGCTCAGTTTATGGATGGCGCAATTGCAAAAGGCCACGCCAAAGATAAACTAACCAAAGTTTGGACGGATTGGAAAGCATTTGCCCAGTACGCGTTCAACAAATCGCACTCTACCTGTTATGCTTTCGTAGCCTATCAAACGGCCTATCTTAAAGCCCACTACCCTGCCGAGTATATGTCGGCGGTATTGAATAACCAGAACAACATTGAGAAGATCACCTTCTTTATGGACGAGTGCCGCCGTATGGGCATCATGGTTTTAGGGCCGGATATCAACGAATCGGACATGGCATTTACACCGAATAAAAAAGGCGAGATCCGTTTCGGATTTTCGGGCATTAAAGGTGTGGGCGATAAAGCTATTGAAAGTATTATCGATGAGCGTAATGCCAATGGGCCTTACGATTCGATCTATGAGTTTGCCAAACGATCAAACGGGCGCAACGTCAACAAAAAATCGTACGAGAACCTGGTTTATAGCGGGGCATTCGATGGCTTTAATTTAAAGCGTGCTCAATTTTTCGCTAAAACAGAAAATGGGCTGCTAACCGGTATCGAGCGGATGATCAAATTCTCCAACGATTATCAGAACACCCAAAATAGCTCACAGTCATCCTTATTCGGTGGTTCTGTGGCATCTTACATTCCCGAACCTCCTATGCCGGAATGCGAGGAATGGCCATTAATCGAGAAGCTAAAATATGAGAAAGATGTGATCGGTATTTATCTCACCGGGCACCCACTTGATAACTATAAACTGGAACTACAGCGTTTCTGCAACAGTAATGTGCAGGATCTGAAACTGATGGTAAAAGCCCGCTCTGGCGAAGGAGGTGAAGACATAGCCCAAGCCTTTGCCGATCTGCGCAAAAAAGGTGAGCTAAGCATCGGCGGATTAATGGGCAACGTACAGCACCGCATGACCAAGACCGGTAAACCATTCGGTACTTTTGTGCTCGAAGATTATAACGAATCGTACGAGTTTGCATTGTTTGGCGACGATTACATTAAGTTCCGCAACCTGATGTCCGACGGATACTTTGTACACATTAAGGGAAATATCGAAGAAAAATTTCGCCAGAAAGATAACTGGGATTTACGGATAGCGGCTATCTCGCTGTTATCAGAAATGCGCGACAAATTCACTAAAACGCTTACCGTACATCTCGATCTGCACAACATCAATAACCAACTATTACAAGGCTTGCAACAGGCGGTTGATATTAATTCAGAAAAGTATCCGTCTAAAAACTGTACGCTCAAATTTTTGGTAAGGGATGATGAAGGTTATAACATCCAGATGCCATCAAAATCAATCAAAGTAAACCCAAGCGACGATCTTTTAGAAGAGATCATGAACCTTACTAACGTAGCGCCTGTATTGGCATAGACACCTCTATATCTTCAAAAAATAGCGTTTATCATACGAAATATTTCGAACGGTAAACGCTTATTTCTTTCCTCATTATCCAACAACCACGCACTTATTAATTACAACAACAAACCCTGCTTATTTGAAGATAATTGTTTATTAATAAGCAATTTAAACATTGCGTTTGTTACTTAATTATTAGCGTGCAAATGTAAAACTTAGTGTATTTTGGGTTCAACTATCAATTACCTGCTGATGCCCAAATTACATTTACACAAAACACTTTTTACCTTCCTTTTAGTATTGTTTTGCCACAACCTCTCGCAGGCACAAAAACAACCTAAAAACAAAGACCTTTCGGCACTAAGAAAAACCAGAAACGCCGATACCATTAAGATCCTTTCGGCCAAATTAATTGCAGAAGCCAGGAAAAATAACGACAAGCTATTAGAAGGTAATGTGATCTTCTTACAATCGAAAATGGCCTACCGCCAAGGCAATGTTGCCAGTGCGTTAGACCTAGCGCGCGAGTCGCTAAAATACACCAACCAAAAAGATTCAGATACCTATACCAGGGCATCATTGATGGTAGCTTATATGCTGGCTAAACAGGGCAAAAGTGTAGAGGGCTTAAAATTGGCTTTTAAAATGCTGCGAGAAACAGACCAGCTTCATTGGAAGAAAATGAATATCTATAGCCTGGTTTGCATATCCGACCTATACCAGGGAATGGAGAACCCAGCCGAAGCGCTTCCCTACGCACTTAAATCTGCGAAAGAGGCGCTGGAGATAAGAGATTCCGCGATGTATGTTATTGGACTCGCTAATATTTCAGATCTATATTCAAATAGCCGTATTGAATCGGATTCAAACCTAAAAAAAGCAACTGAATACCTGGAGACTATACTGACCCCTCCTTATTTGCATATTGTTGCCGAAACATCTTTTGATAACTCCCGTTTTTTAGGAAACCTGGGCAGCCTGTATGGAAAGTTGAATGATAAGCGGGCCGAAGCAAAGCTAAATGAGGCAATTACCATATCGCGCGAGCATAAATATACCACCCTTGAAAAATCCCAGCTTGCTTCATTAATGGGACTATATAATGAACAACACCGTTATTCCGAAGCCGTTAAATTAGGCGAACAGGCGATAGCATTAGATCCCGGTTCCGCAAATGATAAAAGCATGCAAAAAGGCCTGTTCAACAGGCTTAAAGAAGGATACGAAGGGCTTGGCAATTACAAACTTGCTTATGAATATTACCAGAAACAAGTGACATTAGAAGATAGCTTATCTGATCTTGAAAAAACAAAAGATGCTGCCGAACTCGATAAAAAGTACCGTAATGATGAACGTTTAATTATTGCCGCCAACGAAACCAAGCTATTTCAACAACAACGAAATTATTTAATTCTGCTGGCCTTATTCATTGCCATTGCACTGGTTGCAACTTATTATTGGCTGGTTAATAAACGAAAACGAGAGGCGGCTTTAATGATCAAGGAGCGAGAGCAGCTCGAAAAACTGTCGGCACTTAAAACAAGGTTCTTTGCCAATATCAGTCATGAGCTGCGTACACCGTTAACTTTAATTATGGGCCCGGCAGGCCAGTTGCTGGAGAAAGATATTGACGATGAAGCGCAGGAACAGCATTACCTTAAAACTATTATTCGCAACGGCAACAAGCTGTTAAACCTGGTGAATGAGCTGCTTGATCTGGGCAAACTCGAAGCGGGTAAGCTGGCATTAAAGTTAAAACCTGTGGCATTAGCCGGTTTCATTAAAATTATTTACCACGGTTTTTACTCGGCTGCTACATTTAAGTATATAAACTACAAACTGGTTAATGATATTGATGAACAATTATTCACTGAACTGGACCAGGAGAAATTTGAGAAAATAAGCACTAACCTCATCAGCAATGCTATCAAATTTACGCCCAATGGCGGCACAATTACCGTAACCGCTGCAATCGTTGATAATGCTTTTGATTTCAGTGTGGCCAATACTGGTACCGGCATCCATCCCGAAGATCTCCCTAATATATTCGACCGCTATTACCAGGGGCATAATGAAGAACAGCAGCTACAAGGCGGCACAGGTATTGGCCTGGCCATTGTACGCGAATTTACCGAACTAATGAGCGGCACCATAACCATTGATAACCAATGGAAAGAAAGCGTAACCTTCCAAGTAAGCATCCCACTTATTAACCCTCAGCGGCAAATAATTGAAACCCCGGCCATAATCCACAACATTGATACAATCAGAGCAAATGTGGCTACCACAGATCCTAATAAAACGTTGGTAATGATTGTGGAAGACAACCCGGAAATGGCCAGCTACATTGCCGATGTTCTAAAACCTGCATATACCCTGGTTACTGCGAGTAACGGCATCGAAGCATTAAATATGTTACGGGCAATAGAAATTTTGCCAAGCCTTATTATATCGGATGTAATGATGCCCGAGATGGATGGCTTCACATTACTGGAAACCCTAAAACAGACAGAGGCTTATTGCACCATACCTGTGATAATGCTTACAGCCCTCACCGATAAAGAGCATAGGCTTAAAGCGCTTAACATAGGTGTTGATGATTACATTACCAAACCCTTCTCTAAAGATGAGCTCATTGCACGTACAACAAACCTCATTACTAATGCTGCCGCCAGGTTAGAAGTTTCTGCTCATCCAAACACCGCATCGCTGTTTGAAACAGAGGGAGTGCCGGCCGGAGATATAGCTATCATAGCAGAAGAAAATGAACCAATCCATGTATCGCCTGCCGATTTACTATGGCTAGCAGAGTTGGAAACGGAGGTTAGAAAACACATCGGTAAAACAGATCTTAACCTTTATATGCTAAGCGATGCTGTTGCCATTAGCGAACGGCAGTTGTTTCGCCGTATAAAAGCAATTACCGGGCTTACGCCAAATAAGTATATCCGTACCATCAGGCTGCAAATTGCCCGCGAAGCTATCGAAAGTGGCAAGTACCGTACTATTTCAGAAATATCCTATGCAGCAGGTTTTGATACGCCGGCATACTTTAGCAAACTATTTAAAGAACATTACGGCCGGGACGTTAGCGAACTATTGTAATTACTTAATAAGAAACATAAAGAAAGCCGCCATTGAGCGGCTTTTTTGTTTATAAACCTGCCATTTAAGGCGATTTGGCGGTTTTGTCAACATTAATGTCAGTTTTGTTATTTGCGAATCATGGAGTTTTGTTTCCAGAAAATGGCGCTATAGTTAAAATGCTTGCCACTTTTATACAACGACCCTTAATCTACTAATTAAAAACACTCATTATGAACGACGAATTAACCGGCACCCTTGTAATGGTGCATCCCGATTTAAAAGGCGATCCTATTTGCAAACAAGGTAACGTGGGTATAGTTACCACTGAAAGCCTTGAAAACGATTATGTATGTGTAAGTTTTAGAACCGGCGAACAGGGATATTATACCCACGATGTTCTGCTTGCGTTAAGAAGGCCGTCTACCATTTATGCTGAAATTTTGCGCAACGCAACGGTATTGGCAACTCCTGATTTTAAGCAGTTATTAAGAGTAAGCCTGCTTGTAGACTCGGGCCTAAACAGAGACAGAAGAGCTGCCATGGAACTTGCGCTTGGCAATCAGGTGGTACGAGATTATATTATGCTGCCGCTTACGCAAACAATAAAAATTAAACAATACACTCCTCTTTACCAATAATAAATCATACTGCCGATTTCGTGTCTGGTTGCAGGGCTCTTGATAAACGCTCCAGCCTGCGTAAACCTTCCCTCAGCCAGGCCTTCGGTATCCTTGTATATAATTGGTTTACTTCTATTGAATAGCATAATAAAATGGATACTTTAATAACCCATCATCAGCCCACTAATACTCATCCTATAAACAAAACGGCATGCACCCGTTGCGATGAGCTCGATGTAGAATGTATTAAACCTAGCAGGATAACAAAAAAGCTATTGTTAATGCTATCGGCAAAGCATTTGGCCCATAGTAATTGCCTGAGGCGACAAATAATGTTAACGCTGTTGTTTACCGCATTTCCACTTTGCGGTATATGCATTACAGACCTAACATTTATTTTAATGGCCCCAAGCTATGTTATACCAATATTGCATATCGTTATTTGCGCGTTTTTGTTATCGGTTATCATCTGCGCATATATCATATTGTTACTGCATTCTATACCCAGGTCGGCTACATCCAAATATATGATGTCAGAATCAGAAACCGGGGCTGCAAACCGGTAATTCTAATACAGGCCACCATCAGTTAATTTAAAAAGGCGACTTTTTTATTTGAAGTAAAATCCAATATTCAACAATATGATTTTACCTTTGCAGCTTTAACCCCTCTAATGGCTGTAGTTGACGTTCATCCTTCTGTAAAAGCAATACGCACCACCCAGATTGGCATAGCCATTAGTATCATACTGGTTTTTCTAAAAGCCATCTCAGGCCATCTAGGCCACTCTTATGCCTTAATTGCCGATGCCACAGAAACCGGGGCCGATGTATTTAGCTCTACACTGCTTTGGATTGGCCTGAGAATAGCCACTAAGCCGGCAGATTCTGAACATCCATACGGGCACGGCAAGGCTGAGCCTATTGCGTCGATCATTATTTCCTTCTTCTTAATGGGTGCCTCAGTCTGGATAGGCTGGCATGCATTAGAACTGGCTATGGTACCTCATGAAATGCCAAAAAAGTTTACGTTATACGTGCTTTTGGTAGTGATGATTATTAAAGAATCGATGTTTAGGTATGTGCTGAAGGTGGGTAAACAGATTGACAGCAGCGCAGTTAAAGCTGATGCGTATCACCATCGCAGCGATGCCATTACTTCGGTAGCAGCTTTCATTGGTATTTCTATTGCCCTTTATATGGGTAAAGGCTATGAAGGGGCTGATGACTGGGCTGCCTTGCTGGCATCAGGTTTAATCTTTTACAATGCCATTCAACTGTTACGACCGGGCCTGGATGAAATTATGGACGCAGCACCCTCTGCCGAAATTGTAGAGCAGATCCGCACTTTAGCAGCCCAGGTAAGCGAGGTTAAATTGATTGAAAAATGCTACGTGCGTAAAATGGGCTTTGATTACTTTGTCGATCTTCATATTGAACTTGACCCCAACCTTACTGTAGCCGAAGGCCACCGCATTGCCCATGTGGTAAAAGATAAACTTACTGGTAGTGGGCTAAACATCAGAGATGTGCTCATTCATATTGAGCCTTTCGAAATCCGGTAGATATTATTCCTGAGGTGTGATAATCCTGACACCTTGCTCGCCTGCTATCACTGCTTTGTGTGCCATTTTATAGAACAAGGAGTGATCAACTATCCCCGGCATCATTTTCATGTAGGTGTTCAGTTCAGCCAATTCGGGTAATTCCATAAACTTCATATCGGCAAGTAGGTTTCCATTATCAGACATTACCACGCCATCTTTTCCTTTGCCTGTACGCAGTTCAACAGTAGCTGATGGAAAATCAGCTTGCAAGCGGGTTAATACGGCGGACTGTGCTTCGGGCAAAATCTCAATCACTACCGGATAAGTATGATCAAGCTCGGGTACAACCTTGCTTTCATCCCCTATCAGTATAAACTGATGTGCAATAGAAGCCAGTATTTTTTCGCTGGTATGTATTCCGCCACCGCTTTTCAGGGCATTCAATTCAGCATCTAACTGGTCGCATCCATCAAAGTAAATATCGAGACTCGAAGTTTGCCAGGCCATTTTAACATTTAATCCTTTTTGATGTAAATATTGGCGTGTTTGGAATGAGGAAGACACAAATATGAGCGAATGCGTCAACTCATGATGTTCAGCTATCATATTAACCAGGTAGTTTACCGTGGTCCCCGCACCAAGCCCAATGGTTTGTTGTGGTTTTAAAAATTGCAGGCAGGCTTTAGCTGCTTCTAATCTGTAATCCATCTTCAAAAAAATTAAAAAGCAATTTAGCGCCCCATAAAAAAGGCAGCTAAATTGCTGCCTAATATAATTAAATGACTGTTATGAAAGCCTGTTAAAATGCCTCACCGATGTTAAATATAATAGCGCTGTAACCTTTGCTAAAGCCATAATCCATACCAATATTAGTGTTTGAACCTTTGTTAAATTTAACACGCAAACCAGTACCTCCTGCAGGGTGCCACGAAGAAAATAAATTCTCAGATCCACTTACTGTGGTTGCGTTGGCAAATACTACAAAGCCCAGCAAGCCATTCCTGGTAATATCGCGTCTGTACTCACTCTCTAAATAAAACAATGATTTACCACGATAGCGATTTTGCTCAATACCTTCGCCCGAACGGTTATATGGGTCCCAGCCTATGCTTGGCAAATTGAGATAAGGCGCGTGGCTCCCTAAAACGCTCCAGAAGTAAGACCAGAAAGCTAATGTATTTTGCTGGGTAGGCTTTGTGGGATTCATGGATATATATTTCCTGAAATCGAGATAAATGGAATGCCAGTTTTCATTGCTACCCATGAAAGTTGGATTAACGCGATAAATAATATTGGCATAAGCACCCGGTAAAGGGTTAAGTGAGTTATTACGGGTATCGTAAAGCAAGTTAAATGTTAAACCCGAAGAAAATGAACTGCCATTATGTGTGCCATAAGGGTATTTGGTAAACTGTTCGGCGGTAATATTGGGGTCGTCAGATTTAAAGTTGAAGAAGTAATCAAGATCATACCCTATACCTGCAAATAGATAAGGTTTAATTCGCTTAAGCGCAGCCTGATAAAAACGAATGTAATTATAGTCAAGCAGTACCTTTTGGTCTTCATTATTGCTACTACCCAAACCCCATGTATATTGTGGATATACCAGGAAACGAACATCGCCCTGTATAAGCCATTTATTATCCGGAAGCCATATCGTAGAGCGCAACGGTAAACCAAAGCGGCTGCCTAAGTTCCAATAAGGTGCAAAGTTAACGCTGGATAAATAGGTTGTTTTGCGGGGTCCGAGATAAAAACCTGCCGTTGTACTGGTTACTAAAGCTTTGCCTCCACCACCAGGCACATTGCTACTGGTGGGTAAAAATGAAAAGTATAACTTTTTACCTTCTTCTGCTTTTACTGTACTTGGGTGTATATGAAGTATCTTTTTGCCAATATCTATCAGGTCCATCTGATCGGCAGTATCCTTTGGAGCCGTTTTTTGAGGTAAAACACCCGATGCATCCTGCGCCATTACAGCTGCAGGTAATAAACAGAGAATAAAAAGTATGCGTTTTAACATTGCTGATGTAAAGTTTTATTGTAGATGCGGGCTATTTAAATTGAGTATTAATACATTTAATCAGGTGCTTAAAACCTTCTTAAAATATATTCAACATAAACTTAATATACACCCACTGGTGATAAGTACTTTAATTTTCGCTTTTTGTTTGTTCACACTAATAAAATTTAGATTATATGACTCTACAACAGTAATTTATATAACCAATTATCTGTTCCCGCATGCCATCTACCATCAATCTTCAGGAAATATTCAGAATATCAGCATTACTTTGCCGGGTGGTGGCGTAACGAATGAAATTAATGCTTATTGTAAACTCATTGTAATTTAAGTTGAAAACCATTGAAAAGTAGTTTTTTTTTAATCGTTTTGCAATCTTAATTAATTCTCATTAAACCCCGAATGAAGAGACTCTCCGAAAATAACGCAAGTAAATACACGGTTTATTTAATTGTTACCACATTCATCTTTCGTGTATTAATTGCAGCATATACCGGTTTGGGCGTTGGCGAATCATACTATTTCAGAGGTGCGCTAAATCTAAACCTCAGCTATTTTGATCAACCCCCCTTGTTTTTCTGGCTGGGCAGTTTAAGCACTAAAATTTTAGGCTTAAATGCACTGGGCTTACGATTGCCTTCTGTTTTGATGTTTGCCGGCATGACATGGCTCATATTTTTGATCACGCGACTGCTATTTAATGCCCGCTCTGCATTCTACGCAGCTCTGCTTCTAAATTTAAGTGCCGTTTTTACCATGCCTGTAGCCTGCTGGTTTCAACCCGATGCAGCGCTGATGTTCTTTTGGCTGCTTAGCACTTATATCATCGTAAAGTTGCTATTCACGTATAACAACGAAGCCAATTTTAACCGCCATAGCAGTAAAATATATGGTTTGTGGATCTTAACAGGATTATGCATGGGGCTTGATATTTTAAGCAAATACCATGTGCTGTTTTTATTTGCAGGTGTATTTCTCTTTATCGCCACCAATAAAAATCAACGCCATTGGTTAAGGCATCCGGGGCCGTACCTTGCAGTAATACTATCGCTCATAATTGCCTTCCCGGTTATCTGGTGGAATTATCAGAACCATTGGGTATCCTTTGTTTTTCAGGGTGCCCGTGCCGGTTCGGCAGGTAAATTTAAACTACATTTCGATTGGTTTTTCCGCAGCATACTGGGTCAGGCTGTGTGGGTATTACCGTGGATCTGGCTGCCACTGGTTATACAACTGGTAAAAAGCTACAAGTTACGGACTACCTCACAGGCCTACAGCTTCATTTTCTGGACGTCTGTATTGCCCCTCATATTCTTTACCGTGGTTACCCTCTGGAGCGACCTACAATATCACTTTCACTGGCAGGCACCTGGTTATATGATGCTGTTTATCCCTTTGGGATATGCAGTAGATCAAACATTATGCAGTGCTGACAACAAATCAGGCAGGCTAACCAAACGGTGGATCAACTTCTCTATTTACTTTACCATAATTGTAGTAGGTGTGGCTAATTTACATATGGCTACAGGTTTCTGGCAGTCATACGGCCCAAAATGGATAGTACAGCTTGGCGGCGGTAAATGGGACCCCACTATGCAGGGTGTTGACTACAATGATCTGCGCGACCGCTACCAGCAAGAAGGCTGGCTCAACAATAAAAAGATATTTACCGGCAGTACCCGCTGGTGGTTAACAGGGAAAATCGACTGGGCTTTACGCGGCCAAAAGCCAATTGTTGTGTTTGATGAAGACCCGCGCAACCTGGCTTTTTTAGTTGACCCTAAAACCTTAATTGGTGAGGATGCCATTATCATTGGGCAGGATCATCAGGCCAGTATCGACCCAAACATCAAACCGTTTTTCGATAGTGTAACCCAGTTACCCGATATTATTATTAAACGCCGCAACATAGCCGAAATGCACCTACAGGTGTATTACTGTAAAAACTTCCATGTGAGTAAAGTACCTCACGACGAATTCCCGGTTTACCGGCAGTTAACCGGACGGCCACCTTTCGGTAAATAATATAATAGAAATGTCCCGATGGTCGGGGCATTTCTATTATAGCATGTTATTATTCTCTTCGGCAGATCATTGATCTGCTAATTTTTTAAAATCTATCTGTGGATGTACCTGCTCGGACTGTTTACGCATTAAAGGAGATCTAAGCACCGTAAAATCGTCAAAGAAACCACAGTTACGCAGATAAAATTGATTGCCCTGTACGCCGCCGCTGTAGTCTTTACGGTAATTCATATTAGCAGTGGCATCTCCTGTAAATAATGCCTCTGTTAGCGGGTACCATTTACCGGCAGTATCAATAACCCATTGGTTGCCAAATAAAACTTTGCGTTGTGCAGTGCCCGTAACCGGGTCGAAGTTTTCGAGAAACGAATACAATCCCTTTAAATAATACCCCGAAACCGGGCGTTTAAAACTTGCAATTAATTGCCAGTTAGACTGGCCAAGAGGCTTAAAATATGCTGTAAATATGGTGGTCTTTTTAGCTAAGTCGGCCTGCGCATGCACCAGGAAAGCATATGTTTTACCTGCCACCCAGGGATAGTTCATATAGCTTTGCCCGCCCGAGCCCTCACTGCCAAATTCACCTGCATGTACGTTATTGCCTTTCTTAATCAATTGTATTTTCAGGCTGTCCGGAATGCTTTTAGGATCATCCGTATTATAGGGACTCCAGATAGAAAAAAGCACACGCCGTTCGGTTGGCGAATTTACCTGCATACCGAAATACCCTCCGGTAAACCCATCAGCCATAAAATAAGAGTTCATTATATCATTCCCTACCGGTACCGTAACTTCATTATAGAACCACTCTGTGTTAGCTTGCACCGCATCAGGCAGCTTATAGTTTAAGTGTACAGATGGGCCCCTGCGCCCCCAGTAATAGTAATTACCTTTATTATTTTTCACATATACGGCCCCGTCTGCAATTGCCGGTCCGCTTAACAGTAAATCGTTTATATTGGCAAACATAGCATCGGTTTTACGATCACCTTTCAAATCAAACCTAATATAACCGGCATGTTTCACAACAATATGGCCGAAGGTGATATCCTGAAAATCGCGATTAGATACTATTTTACTAAGTGTACCGAGTGGCGTAAGTATACTTAACTTACTGCTGCCACCTGGCACTTTTAATTTAAGCCCAATATTTAAATCGCCGGCGTTTTCAACCCTTACATATACACTAACCTTTCCTCCCAACCATTGTAGCAATCCATCGTCTGTTACTTTAGCCTTTAATGTATCGCTTGCCCAGCTGTTGCCGCCAATGGGGATTGTTAATAATGTATCAGTACCGGCAGCCTGGCCTTTAAAAGTAATTATCAAGCTTGCCAGTATTAAAATCACACTCCTTTTTATCAATTGAACAATGGGGTTATTAACCATAACGAGATTTTTGTATTAATTGCCGTAATTTAAGTAGTGTGCAGCAATTCCGCTATATTATCACAAAAAAAGCCTCACCTAGGTGAAGCTCTTTTAAATATTTTCCAACATATTTACTTCATTATTGAACCGCTTCTGCAACATTACCTCCGCGACCGGTTGTATTAAATGCCCGGAACCTAATCATCTTACCATCACCTGCAACACCTTCTTTGTAGATTTTGCTTTTGGCATTAGGCTCTTTGCCATCTGTAGTGTACCTGATAGTTAATCCCGGAAATTGGATATTAGCCACATATTTACCATCCTGCAAAATTACCCCAGGTTTTGGCAAGCGATAATCGTAGCCGCCATGATAATTATCTAAACGTACCAACTCTCTTTTGCCCACCACACTCAAGAAGTTTGACCAGGCTTGCTGATACAATTCTTTGCTCTGTGTAGTGTCACGGACAGTTGCCCATTCCGGGTCTTTAGCCCAGGCACGCTCGGCCAAACCAAGCAGCGAAGGGAAAATCATATACTCCATACGCTGTGCATCGTGGATGTTTTCGCCCCATAAAGCGCCTTGTAAACCTGCAATATTGGTTTTGCCATAATCAGTTAACCGTTGCTTTCCAATGAAGATTGACTTGTTGATCGGCAATCCATTTTTATCAACTGTGGTGTTCTTAAAATAATCGTAAGGGATGAAAGAGAAAGGCTTGTCGATATCTACAAAAGCGCCCCAGTAATAACCCGGCTCATCAAATGATTTGTAATGCGCCATATCAAAATACAGGTGCGTTACCGAGGTTAAAATCACCTTATAACCACCATTAGCCAACTTATAAGCCAGATCTTCCTGCCCGCCGCCTATCGAGTTATTCCATACTTCGGTTTGCAGATGTTCGGGCTCAAAATCGGGGTTCGGAATATAAGTTGGCACACCATCGATATTCGTTTTGCGTAAGCCCATCTCTTCCCAGCCAGATAGGTATAAACCTTTAGGTTTTAAGAGTTGGTTAATCCTGTCGTAAAAATAATACCATAGGTCGCCGGTGCTTCTGATCTCGGGATGCATGGTTTGCAGGATAGAATAAGCCGGAGATTTTTCCCAAACGTGGGCAGGCACTTCATCGCCACCAAAGTTGATAGTTTTTAACGGCGCACCCGCTTCTTTATACAAGCCGATGATGTCGCTAATTACAGTTTCGAAAAAGTTATAGGTTGATGGCAGCGAAACATCAATCACATTATCATCCCAGTATTGTACAGATTTATACACCGATTTATCATTCAGATCGCGCAGTAAATATTGCTCGGCCTGGGGTTTCTTACCTTCAGCCATCAAACGATTATATCGGGCATCCATTGCCTTAACCGCAGAGCGTGCGTGGCCAGGCGTTTCAATTTCGGGGATTACGGCAATATGGCGATCGTTGGCGTATTTAAGAATTTCGATATAATCGGTACGGATATAATAGCCACTGCCAGCCAGCTTACCGGTATCGGGGCCCGAACCGTGCGATGGCGGTAAGTGATTCTTGCTGTCCAAAGTATGTCCGCGTTGCGATCCAACTTCGGTTAATTCGGGTAGTGAAGGTAAAGCCAAACGCCAGCCCTCATCATCTGTTAAGTGAAAATGGAAGGTGTTTAGTTTGTAAAGCGCCATGGCATCCAGCAGTTTTAATACCTGTGCTTTGGTTTGGAAATTACGGCCCACATCCAGCAAAAATGAACGGTAGGCAAACCTCGGCTCATCCTTCACTTCAACACAAGGCATTGCAATTGAATTTGATTTAGCAGCCCACGCTGATGGCGAAATCAGTGTTTTTAGCGATTGGATACCATAAAATATTCCCGCCGGTTTTGTAGCGCTGATCACAATTCCCTGTGGTTTAATGCTTAGTGTATAAGCTTCATCCTTAAGCCCGGCAACCAATTTTAAGCTGATAGTATTTGCCGATGAGGCGTTGCTTGCTTTAATACCTAAACCTGATAACTCACTTGATAAATAATTTGCTTCATTTTTAAATGCAGCATCAGCAGTAATGCCTGTTTTATTGTCGATAATGAAGCTACCTGCTGTGGTTGTATACTCAACCGGGGTAGGGAAAATTTTGGTGAGCTTGTTTTCAGGAACATTTTGTACAACTTTATTTTGCTGATATATAACTTCTGGCGTATACAAACCTGCATAAGCTGGCTTGAATGGTTTAATGGTGAATTTGCCGGTAGCGTAACCTTTCTCAGGCTGTGCATCCCAAACCAGGTAAAAACCTTCGGGCGAATCTGAAAGGTTAACTACAGGCTCCCTGCCAATAAATTCAATCCGCGTGCTATCACCAGGCTTAATGCTTTTAAAACTTCCGTTGGGTGTAAGGGTGAATAAATCGCCGTTTACAATCTCAATTTTGGCGTTGCCGCTTACCGCATCAACCCCAATTTCGCGGGCCGAATTAAAGTAAAATTTCCAGCCCGAAGCCGGTAAGGTAGTATGCCCATTATTGGTAATAATCAATGCCTGCAGTGATAACTGCTTGTTATTTTGATAATCATTCTGAACGGTTTCCCAAGTGATCGACAGATCATGGGCATTAAATTCGGGCTTGGCTGTTTGTGCCTGTACCGCCAGAAAAGCGAATGAAAAAATGGCTATCAAAAAGTAACGCATTGGGTAATTGGTTTTTTAAAATTAAAAACTAATGTACAATTTTTAAAATGTTTATACCACTTTATAAAAAAATTTAAAAAGAATTCAAGATGGGATTTTGTTGAGAAAGTCAGGCCAGTATATCCATTCTCATCTTAAGCATATAGATTTTTGGGACAAAAAGAATCAATATGACGACGAGTATTTTTTCATTCGTTCATACCAAAAAAATAGCAAAAAAAAAGATTGGCACCGTTCTGACGTTTATCTTTGACTCATATTATAATTTACATTTTGGGATAACCATATGAGAGGAATTTGTGCACTGTCAAAAATGGAAGCAGAATTACAGGATAGCCATATCTATCCAAAATTTGCCATTCGTTATTTACGGGATACTTCGAATAATGGCTTGTTGAGAAGTTATAAACAGGTCAACATGGCGAGTCAAGATGGCTTAAAGCAATATCTATTAAGCAGAGAATCGGAACAACGATTTAGTAAGGCAGAGACATGGTTCGCAAACAACTTTTTTCATCCAGTCACAACAGGGCGTCAACAGCTTTTTCCTTATGACAATCGTTTATATTATTTTATAATTTCTCTACTTTGGAGAGGTTTGTTGGTTCAACTCACGGATAAAACCATTATCGATAAACCTTATTATCATTATTGGAAGTATGTGAAAAACAATGGCGTAGCTTTTTGCTATCCGGCTATATCCCGACAAACTATCGTTCGCCATTTATGATGATTGTTCCTCCTAAGATGCTACAAATAGCAGAGTTCCGAAAAGAAAAATACTTTCCGTTTACGCAATGCTTTATGTAACTGCAATTCATCCGGTTCATTTTCTTCATTATAGCCCCCATCCAGCAGCCTTTCTAAGATTAGGTATATTTTAGGGTCGTCCATAGGCGGTATGGTATCACTATTTATCAAAACTAAAGATTTTATCCTTTATCGCAGATCATAAAACATATCATCTTTGATATCATCCGCCTGGTAGGTATTCGTCTTTACGTATTCACTGTTGTCGAAAGCATAATCAAATAATTGGACTGTATTTAACGTTTGATTAAAACAAAATTTGATATAAAGTCGTTTATTGCTTATACATTAAACACTTATCATTATTAAATACCCCTATCATGGATGGCTTAGTACCAAGCATCGCACCTGATAATCGTATTATCGGAAACGACCATAGCACTTATGAAATAATCCTGGAAACAGAACTAATTGTACAGGAACAAAAGGTCGTCGATACCCGTACATTATTCCTTTGGGAAATTATTCCCCTTGTCATAGAAAACAACAAAGGCGTAAAAATCATAGTAAAGAGCCAGGAGCTTACCAAAATAGGCGGGGCGTATCAGAACTTGGCAGCCTTCATGCAGGAATTTAGCAGGATAACCGCAATATTAGAGATCGCGATAACCGAATACGGAAACATCAGCCATATTGTAAATGGTCCGGAAATTTGGGATAAGTGGCAAAGTGCCAAATACCAGGTGACTAAGAAATCGCCTAATGTTAATGATCTGCAACCAATAATTGATGGCGGCGATAAAGATTACGGGGACCCCACAACACTTATTAAAAATTCGCCGATACATAAATTCTTCTTTCCGCCTATTATCGGGGAAAAGCAGGTGAGCCATGATTTTTATCCCATCAAAGCTTATGGGGATTTGCCTTCGCAATTATATGTAGGAGAAAAAGTTTTTTATGAAATTTTTGAACAGGTAACCAATACAAATAACTCCCGGTTAGATTTTACGCATAAGGGAAAATTGATCGCAGATAAAACAGGTAACTTCCTGAATCTTTACAAACAAAATTATGAAGCCCTGCTAGGCGATAACTTTAAATATAATTGGGGATATCTGGCCAGTTATAGATTTGACAAGATGAAAAAGGTCTTGCTGAACGCTGACATATTACTGACCGAAGAAACAAGCCCCTCACTGATGCATCGCAACAAAATTACCATCTCCCGCAAATAATTGAACCCCTATACTACAGGTATGACACCAATAGATAATTATATAAATGAGCTCAAAACAGCCCCGCTTGGTTTTTTAGAAACCTATAGGTATAAAGATACCAGGGATATGATACTGCCTAAGTATATGGCCAAAATTCCGGAACCAACCGTTATCATCGTTCCATATTGGATGAATCTACTTGCATTTAGTCCGGCTGTCATAACCGGTGGTGTAGTTACTTATGCGACGTTATCAACAAAACAATGGCCGTTATATTTGCTGGTAACAATTGCTGCAGCCGCATATTTAATATATATAACCATCAGGGATAAAAAAAATCCTAAAATACCTTTAATTGCAAACCGGGAAACGTTGGAGTTCAAAACATACACATTCCTTTGGGAAAACGTCATCAATTCTTATATCCTGGTTAATGTTGGTGCTAAAAGAAAATATAAAAGCCTCCTGATAGAAAATCAATACGGTATCATAGAAAAATTCCCTTTTGACGATGATGAAATACGTGACACTAAACTCGCCACGATAATTGAATATTATAAAAATAAATATCGGCATTGATAGGTAAAATAAATAGGATATGAGTCACTTATATGTACCTGATGAAACGTTTTTAGTTTGCTCAAGCGGTATGCATGTGCAAAAGCTAAAAGTAAGCAGTCAAGCCACTGTCAGAATAGACGGTGGCAAACTCGCCGCAACCCTTGATGACCGTACAGGCGGTAATTTCATATGCGGTAAAATGGTTATAGCAGGCGCTGTAGCGGGCGCTATTGCAGGTGCAATTGTTGTCGCCACGGGTGGTTTAGGCCTTGCTGCACTTGGGGCGGCGATGGCGGCCGGTGCGGCGGTAGGAGCCGCCGGGGCACTGACGGCCAATTTTGCAATGCCTTGCCTTTGCGCGCTTTTCACCATGCCTTATGATTGGACACCCGTACATCCCAAGGTAAAGTATGCCTGCAAAAAGCCCTTGATTGAAACATCTAAGCTGCCGTGTATGTGGGGGGGTGAAGTGTCTATATTTTTCAGTGAAGAAGCTGCCCAGGCACAGGCAGATTACAATATTGCGAGTACCGCTTTTTCAGTAGGCACTATTATAGCAGCCGGTTACCTCGGCGGGGTATTCCTATCGTCAATGGGATTGGCTGCGTATGGTATGATTACTACCTATATATCCTTTGGTGCAGAAGCTGTGGCAGCAGAGGCTGCGACAGGATATTTAATGTATCGGGGTGCAAGAGTAGTAAATAGCGGTTACGATGCTGCAAAGGAACATTTAACAGTCAACGGACATAGCTTCGATAGTTATATCACCGGAGAGAAATATGAAGAAGAATTTAAGAATGAGGCAGCTGCGGCCCATAAAAAAGAGATCGAAGATGACCATGCAACATTAGCCAGTGTTACTGATGGTAAATTCGACGCGAAAGGAAGAGGGTTTGACGGCATTAAAGATCTCCCTGAAGAACAAGTAACTAAGGTAAACCTAACCGAAGTCACATCTGTTACCACTTCAGAAAATAAGGTGTTTTTAGGTACGGCAAATGGAGAGGTAATTGCACCGGGAAACGTACAAGTACTTGCCGCTAATAACACGGTAAATAGTTCAAACCCAATTGCAGGGGCTGTTTACAACAATAATGGTGGCCAAATTACGAGTGCAGGTTCGTCAGTCACCCGCGTTGAGACACCTAATTTGATTAACACGACGGCAACAGAATCTGTAACAACTTCTACTACTCAGTTCAATGTCAGGGGATCTTTTGCAACAGCAGGTAAAGGCTACCTCAATACGATGGTTAATCCTAAAACGGCAGATTTCTGGAAAACCGGGTTTGGTTTGATAATTCTTCTGGATTTGGCACGTGCCATTGGCAACAAATTGATGGCCCAGCAAATAGAAGGTATAATAGAGGCGGGCCCGGTAGAAGCGGCAGCAAAAAGAAAATTAACTGTATTTGAAAATGAAATATAACTACTGGTTTTTATTACTTCTTTTGCTTTTTTTGAGCTTTAACGTTTATTTGGTACACGGGATTTCTAATGTGGCAGGCAAGCTTACCCAGGTTACCGGTACGCTTACTAATATGTCGATATACGGAGCCCAGGGCCCTTCAAAAGTAACGGTAGAATTAAAAGAGTATCCAGGCATTAAGTTTTCAAAAAAAGATTACGGCGAAATTGAAAAGATGCTTGATAAGCAGATTGAAACTGTAGGGAAAATTGATACACCATATATCCATATGGGACGGCTACCAGAGGCAGATCTCCAGGTTATTTTTTATGTTTTTAAAGACCAGAAAATCACAGTCGGAACGCCAGTACAATATTTTTATTTACGAAAGGCAGATAAAAAATATAGTACAATAAAATACTATTCAGAAGTCCTTTTTTATTGCGTAAATTCAGGAAGCTTCCTGATTACCGCAGCCGATATTTTAAGTATTATTTTGTTTTGCTTCGCCTTTCGCTACGAACAAATTGTATCTACCGATCACTATTCACTAACTAAAAAAACCAAGTTGCTTATGTATCTTTTAGCTTACGGCTTTATAATTAGTATGATATAACTTTTATTAGATAATCAACCACCTACGTTAATTTATTAGGAAACACGTTGCTCCTGTTAATTTTTCTTGTCAAATCAATTCCCTTACGGCATCGTTTTTTTATGCAGAGATCAAGACTTCTTTCGATTACAACATCATGTGCTTGCTTAAATATCAAGAGCAAAATTTTTGTCTTTAATACAACCAAAAATAAAGCACATTCAGGACAATAAGTAACGCTATAATCCACATTATGGCTTTTTACATGCTTTTTTACTAAAATATCCTTACTCACCTACCCATTATTTTTGCATAATTTCCAATTTCCTAAGATGATCCTAACAAACATCTTAGTAGTAAATTAGGTAACAGCGGCAGAGTTCATACGATTGATTTATACCAAAAAGTGCAATAAGTTTTTTAATTGTGCAACGACATGGTTTGTCGCTGTAGCGTTTATGTTTGCACCATCGAACAAGTATTAATAATTACTATATATTTTTGAAAAGCTTTTATATTTATCAATCACAATTACCGAATACCTTATTCATAAATGAACTTCACCGCTATTGATTTTGAAACTGCCCAGGGCAAACGTTGGAGTATTTGCCAAGTGGGGTTGGTTCGAGTAGAGAACGCAACAATCGTAGAAAAATTAAATATGCTTGTTTGCCCACCCAACAATTTATACTTCAGCATGAATACACAAATTCATGGAATAAGTGCTCGCCATACTTGCAATTCCCCCAGATTTAATAGGATATGGCCTCAAATAAAACGCTTTATCGAAAATGAAACGGTGGTTGCACATAACGGGGCATTTGATTTTAACTGTCTATCTCAAACATTACAATATTACAATTTATCAGTTCCGGGCTATACACAGCAGTGCACTTACAAAATATATGGCAAGGGCTTGGCTGCATGTTGTTCTGAACATAGGATTCCACTTAACCATCATGATGCGTTAAGTGATGCTTTGGCATGTGCAGAACTCTACCAATTACATTTAAAAAACCTTATTATAAAATGAACGATAATCTTCCCATTGATTTAAAAACAGTCGCTGGTCTTCTTAGTTAAAAATTTTTTATACCAGCTTACCAGCGCGGCTATCGTTGGACTGTCGAGCAGGTCACGGACCTATTAAAAGACATTAATGAATTTACCCTAAAGAAATTTCTGGCACAACAAATAAAACCTGGTACTGCTTGCAGCCAATTGTGGTTAAGAAGAGTGAGAAAAATACCGATGTATGGAATATGATAGATGGGCAACAACGCCTCACTACAATCTATCTAATATTGCATTATTTTAATAGATGCTATTTAGAAGAAGACAAAACACCTTTATTTCAATTATCGTATGAAACACTCCTGAATCATCACGTTTCTTACAGAATCAATTAGGTACAGAGGAAGAGAGTGACAAAAATATTGATTTTTGGCACATGACAAGAGCATACGAAAGCATTGTAAAATGGTTTAAAGATGCGGGGCCGCCAGGCTTGTTGTTTGGCAAATCGCATGATCTTACCAATCTAAAATTGACCTGTTTTCCAGTTTGTCCTCCACTCTTGCAATTGCCTAACCACATTCAACAAATCCTTGCTTTTAGCCGTTAACACATAGTTTGTCGTTATCCGGTTTTCTTCATTATTAACTACCCGGACTATAAATTTCTGTTCCTCCAATTCTAAAAGCCGTTTAGTTAAACTATGGTTTGTCGCGGTTGGATATGCTGCCTTCAATTGTGTAAATTGGTTTTCTCCGATAGAGATTTGAGACAACATTTTCAATTTCCAACGGGAGTTTATGGTAGTTAATGCGTCGTTTATATCTGAAATGGTTAATTTATAATCAACTGTTGAGCTATTACTGTTATTTCTTCGAAGGATGCTTCCCATGATATTCGTATTATAGATTAGGTAATGGCTGTTAACATTAGTTTAAGCTCACGGTTTTTACTGGCACATCCCAATGAGCCGGCAGTAAATTCACAATTTAAACTATTAGTTTAAGAGGTGTGGGGACGGATTTGAACCGCCGTAAAGAGTTTTGCAGACCCTCGCCTATCCACTCGGCCACCCCACCT